>CAYNIS010000027.1:0-15799 GCA_964397055.1 uncultured Rhodospirillaceae bacterium
CGATGCCGGAGGAGCCGTCGAGCAGCTTGACGTCAGCGAGGACCAGGCCCGGCCGTTCCGCCAGTGCCAGCGCGACCGCCTCCCGGTGGGTGGCCGCGACCCCGATCACGGTGTGGCCCAACTCCTCGACCATCTGCGAGATGTCGAGCGCGATCACCGGCTCGTCCTCGATCACCAGGATGCGGGTCGCGGTCTGGTCCGACAGGCTCTGCCGGGCATCCTCCAGGTCCGCGACCAGGTCCGCTTCGGCGAGGCCGAGGATCGCCGCCGCGTCGGTCACGGCAAAGCCCTCCATGCTGACCAGGAGCAGGGCCTGGCGCTCACGCGGCGCCAACCGGCCGAGACGCTGACGGACCAGCTCCTTGTCCGGGGCCGTTTCCGGAGCTGCGGCAGCGCTCCCCTGTGAAGCCGCGCCGAGGGTCCGATGGAAGGCGGCGAAGACCGCGCGCTTCATGTCGCCGCCGGACGTGAGGGCGGCAGGATCGGCGATCAGTGACTTGAGCGTCATGGCCACGGCCGCATCCCCCGCACGCTGGGTCCCGACCAGGGCCCGGGCATAGCGGCGCAGATACGGCAGATAGCGGACAACTTCCTGGGCAACGGCCATGGCGGGTTTGACAGTCCGAAGAAAATCGACAGGATTTTATCGACATGGGAACCAATCGGCCCGCGATCATGTTTCCATGACATCAAGCGGGGATCACTTAACCCGTCCGTCGGTTGCCTGTCATGGTGTCCTTTCGGGACCCGGCCGGCCCCTTGGGCGGCTCCGGCAGGGGAAACCGGAACCATGAACTCACCCACGGCGGCCCAGAAGGGCTTGGCAGTCATGGCAACCAGCGACCAGCAGGACCTTCATCCGACCGATCCGGCCGCGGGCGACCAGGCCCTGTCGGAACGGCCCCGGCGCGGACGTCGGGTCGGCCGTCGCCGGTCGCTCGCCGATCCCTGGCTCGGGGAACGCCTGCGGGCGATCTACGAGGATGTGGTGCAGGAAGACCTGCCCGACGACTTCGCAGCGCTGATCGACGCCCTGGACGCCAAGGTCGGCGACGGTCAAGATCACGACTGACGGGTCATCTGCCGGCCGATCCCGGCCCTGGCCCTCGCTCTTGGGCCAGCCGCCAGGGACCGCGCGCCTGACGTGTCGAACAGTTTTCGCGACGATCTGATCGCCCTGATCCCGCATCTCCGGGCGTTCGCGCGCTCGCTGGCGGGATCGCGGGAAGCCGCGGACGATCTCGCCCAGGAGACACTGGCCAAGGCGCTTGCGGCTGCCCAGCAATTCCAGGCTGGGACCAACCTGAAGGCCTGGCTGTTCACCATCCTGCGCAACCAGTTCTACAACGATTTCCGCCGCCGCCGGCTGGAGACGGAGCCGTTCGACGAGGCCGAGGTCGAACAGGTGTCGACCCCGGCAACGCAGGAAATCCAGATCGAAATGGACGACTTCAAGCGCGCCTTCGCCGAGTTGACGGCGGAACAGCGCGAAGCGCTGACCCTGGTCGGCGCCAGCGGCTTCTCCTACGAGGAGGCAGCCGAGATCGCCGGCTGTGCGGTCGGCACCATCAAGAGCCGGGTGTCGCGCGGGCGGCTGGAACTGACCCGGCTGATCGAGGGCGGCGAGCTCGCCCCGCGCAGTTCGACCAACCCCGCGCTTGCAGCCCCCTCCGGGCCGCGCGGCGAGCCCGCGGGCGCCCAGCCCCCCCAGGTGCGCAAGCCGCGGATCGCCCGTGGCGGGGGCCGCCGCCGGGCGTCGAAGGGGGACGCCGATGCCGTCTGATCGCGGGCCGGTGTTCCTGCCAACCGGTCCCGTACGCCTGGGCCTAACCCGACCGTAACCCCGCCGGCGGTATCGACGAGGCGATTGATCGAAGAGGTTGGGCGATGGCCGCAGCGCACTCCACCATCGACGAGACGGCCCCGCGGGGCCGGCGCCGGCCGCCGCGAATCGACAGCCTGCGCATGCGGCTGGTGGCCCTGCTCGCCGCCGCCCTGATGCCGGCGGCCGCCTATTCGATGCTCCTGGCGCTCGCCGCCTACCGCGCCGACCGTGAGGATCTGCGCGCGGCGCTGACACGCTCCGCGGAACGCGCCGCCGCCCATGGCGAGAACCTGTTCACCAGCACCGAACGCCTGCTCGCCGGGATCGTCCACGACCCCGACCTGCGCGCGATCGAGGGGCCAGGATGCGACATGGCCCTGACCCGGCTGGTCGACCGCTTCGACGCCTACGCCACCGCCTTCATCGTCGACGGCGGGGGCGCCGTGACCTGTTCGTCGGCGGCCCTCCCCGCCGGGATGGCCATGGGCGAGACCGACTGGTTCGCGGACGTCGCCGGTGGTGCGGTCATGGCCGTTTCCAAGATCGATTATGACCCGGTGGACGGCGAGCCGGTGGTGATCATGGCGAGCCCGATCAGGCCCTCGACTGCTGCGACGGTGATCGACGGGACACCCGCACTCGCCGTCAGCGTCAAGCTCGACTGGCTCGACCGGGTCCCGTTCCGGACGGCCCTGACACCGGGCGGCCGGGCGTTTCTGGTCGACCCCGACGGTACCTCGGTCGAGGCACTGTCAGGCAGCGGCGACAGCCAGCCGGAGAGCCTGCCGCCGCCCTCCGTGCTGAGCCGCGCGCTGGCACCGGGCCCGGAACGCCGAACCCTGTTCCAAAGCACCGGCATCGACGGCGGGGCCCGGGTCTACGCAACGGCCGCGGTCGGGGCGACGAACCTCCACGCCGTGTTCACGGTGCCGACCTCGACCGCGCTCAACTGGGTGCAGCGCGATCTGGTCACCCGGGCGATCGGCCCGATCCTGATGTGGCTGATCGCGCTTCTGGTCGCCTGGTTCGGGTCGGACCGACTGGTGGCGCGCTGGGTCGGCAAGCTGCGCCGCACCGCGGGCAGCTATCGCCGCGGCGACTTCAGCCAGACCGCGGAGATCCCGGACGCGCCGGCGGAGCTGCGCGAACTCGGCTCGGCATTCACCGCGATGGCCGCCGAGATCGAAGCGCGCGAGCAGGACCTCAAGGCCTCCGTCGTGGAGAAGGAAACCCTTCTCAAGGAAATCCATCACCGGGTGAAGAACAACCTGCAGATCGTCACCAGCCTCCTCAACCTGCAGGCGCGGGGGCTGGCCTCCGATCCGGCGCGCGAGGCGCTGATGGCGACCCAGACCCGGATCGGGGCCTTGGCGCTGGTCCACCGCAGCCTCTATGAGAGCGATAATGTCCAATATGTCGACCTTGCGAGCTTCCTCGGCGGGCTCTGCCAGCAGTTGCAGCACGGCTGTGGGGTCTCCCCGGCCCGGGTCCAGTTGATCGTCGACGTGCCGTCGATCAACGTCGCGATCGAAAAGGCGATCCCGCTGGCGCTGGTGGTGACGGAAGCGGTCACCAACGCGTTCAAGCACGCCTTCCCGAATGATCGCAGCGGTGCGGTCGCGGTCCGCCTGACCGACGTCACCTGGGAGCCCGGCGGGGATCCCGGGGAGGTCGAGCTCGAGATCAGCGACAACGGCGTGGGATATCGGCCGGCGCCCGGCGAGCCGGGGGAGAAGCGCCGGCCCAAGGGACTGGGGCGAACGCTCCTCCAGGGCTTCGCCCGCCAGCTTGGCGGGCAGGCGATCACCGATCACGGCGACACGGAGGGCGACGGCACCACGGTGTCGATCCGCTTCCGGCCGAGCTGGGCCAGGGACCCTGGCGTCTCCAGCGCCGAAAGAGACAAAGCGACGCGGGAAGCAGCTGAGTAAATCCGCGGCAACGTGGTGCAAGTGGATCTTGGTTCCGGGTATCACCATCCCCAAATACTGGCTCGCTCCCAGATGCTTGAGGCTCCCAAGGAGACCGTCCTTGTCGATCCACCGGTGGCTGCCCTGGTCACGCCGGGACTTCAGGGCGCTTGGCCCGTTGCTGATCTGCCTTACTGCCCTGACGGCAGGTGCTTGTTCCCTGGCAACCCCCCTTCCCGAACCGACCACGGTGGAAGAACGACTGGCCAGCCTGCCGCTTGACGGCGCGCCGGTCAGCCGGCCGGTGACGATCTACTGGAACGAGCACAAGGTCCCCTTCGTCGAGGCGGCGACGGACGAGGACCTGGCGGTCGGCCTCGGCATGGTCCACGCCCATCTGCGCCTCGGCCAACTGGAGCTGATGCGCCGCGTCAGCCAGGGGCGCCTGGCGGAACTCGGCGGGCCGTTCACCGTCGGTCTCGATACCGCCCTGCGCACCATCGACTACGGCAAGGTTTCCGAGCAGGTCGTGGCTGAGATGGCCCCGGCGGACCGCCGCTGGGTCGAAAGCTTCGTCGCCGGTCTCAACCACTACCAGGATCATGGCGACCTACCCCACGAGTTCGCGCTCCTGGGCATCGACCCCACACCCTGGCGCCCGGAGGAGATCGTCACGATCGGCCGGCTCGCCTCGACCGATGTCAACTGGTTCAACTGGTTCCAGCTGATCGCGGCACGCGCACGTCCGGACTGGCCGGAAATCTGGCAGACGCATCTGCGCCGCGGGCGCGACAGCGCCACCAGCTTCGATACCGGCGGCAACGACGGCCTCGAAACCTTCGGCCGGATGATCATCGACTACACCAAGTCGGGATCGAACAGCATCGCGATCGCCGGCAGCCGGACCCTGTCGGGCAGCGCGATGATGGCGAGCGACCCCCATCTCGGCCTGTCGCTCCCCAACATCTGGCTGATCGCCGGCATCAAGTCACCGAGCTATCACGCCGTCGGGCTGATGATCCCCGGCCTGCCGTTCCTCGCCCTCGGCCGCAACCACGACATCGCCTGGGGTGGCACCAACCTGCGCCCGCAGGCGAGCGACCTGTTCGAGCTGGGGCCGGAAGAACTCGCGCAAGCCGAGATCCGGCGAGAAACCATCGGCGTCCGCCTGTGGCCGGACCAGGAGGTGGAGTTCACGGAAACGCCCTGGGGGACGGTGATCAACGACATTCCGATCCTGGAGGACAGACCGCAGGAAACCCTGGCGCTGAAATGGATCGGTCATCGTCCGTCCGATGAGGTCTCGGCGATGCTGGCCCTGAACCGGGCCACGAACTGGGACGAGTTCCGGGAGGCGATGGCCCGCTTCGCCCTTTCGCCCCAGAACATGCTGTTCGCGGACTCGACCGGCAACATCGGCCAGGTGACCGCCGTGCACCTGCCGCGTCGGTCTACCGGTGAACCGCAGGACCTGGTCCTGCCGCCCTCGGCGCTGGCGGCGTGGGACAGCTTCGCGACGTCCGACGACCTGCCCCAGGCGCTGAACCCGACCAGCGGTTTCCTCGCCTCGGCCAACAATCGGCCGCCGGAGTCGGACGTGCCGATCGGCTGGTTCTTCGCCTCCGACGATCGCATCGACCGGCTGCGCGATCTCCTGACCGGCAACGGACCGGTTGATGTGGCGCGCCTGATCGACATCCAGCGCGACAGCTTCCGGGCATCGGCGCTCCGGCTGCGCGACGCGATCCTGGAAGCAGCGGAGCGGGTCGACCTCACCGACGAAATCGACACCGGCTCGCTCAGGGCGCTTTGGGACCTCAGGGCCTGGGACGGCTACTACCTGACCGAGGCGGTTGGCCCCTTGGTCCTGGAGACGCTCGCCGTCAACCTGTCGGAAACGCTCTACGACCCGGACCGCTTCGAGCTTCTGACCCTGGTCGGCGAGCCCCACGACCAGATCACCGAGGATTTGCCGACGTTCGAGGTGGCGCGCCTGCGCCCCGCTCTGATCGCGGCCTTCGCCGCGGCGCGCGACAAGGTGGCGGGGGCGGGCAACTGGGGGGGCGTTCACCGAACCCAGCTCGCCCATGTCCTCGGCCGCGCGCCGCTGATCGGGGGGCGCTACGTCTTCGGCGACATCCCGGCCCTCGGCGGCAACTCGACGATCCACAAGACCGCCCACCCGTTCACGGACGACCGCCACTTCACCCGCTACGGTTCGAATGCCCGCCACATCTCCGACATGGCCGATCCGGACGCCAACCTGTTCGCGCTGTTCGGCGGCCAGGACGGCTGGTTCAACAGCGTGAGCTTCCTGGACCAGGTCGCGATGTGGCAGGAAAGCCGGTACATCCGTGTGCCACTTACCCTAGAGAAGGTGCGCGCCGAGTTCCCGTACCGGACCGTGGTCCGTCGCCAAGCGGTCGGCGGATGATCGACGCAACACGGCTTTTCCGACTCTACGCCAACCAGCGCCGCCGGGCCCTTGCCGCCCAGAACCCGCGCACCGCCCAGGAGCGGGTGCTGTTCGACCTCCTGCGCACGGCGTCCGACACGCGCTTCGGACGCCTTCACCGGTTCGCCCGGATCGGATCGATCGCCGATTTCCAGGAGGCGGTGGCGCTCACCCGCTTCGATGCGATGTGGGAGCAGTACTGGGAACCCACATATCCGCTCGCCGTCGACCAGACCTGGCCGGGGCGCGTGCCCTATTTCGTGCTGACTTCCGGCACCACCAAGACCGCCTCCAAGCGGATCCCGCTGACACGCGAGATGATCCGGTCCAACGTCTGGGCCGGGCTCGACGTGATCAGCCACCATCTGGCGAACCGGCCCGAGAGCCGCGCTCTGGGCGGGGCGTCGATGATGCTCGGCGCCAGCGCCCGCCTGACCAGGGTGGCAGCGGGCGTCAAGGAGGGCGACCTTTCCGGCGTCGCCTATCAGCGGGTCCCCTGGTGGTTCCGACAGTTCGCGTTTCCGCCACCAGCGATTGCCGAGATCCCTTCCTGGGACGATCGCCTGCCGCGCATCGCCGAGCGGGCGCCGACGGCGAACCTGCGCATCCTGTCCGGCACCACGTCCTGGCTGATGGTGCTGATCGACGCCGTCCAGGCGGCCCACCCGCATCTGGAACCGACCGCCCGGTCGATGTTCCCGAATCTCGAGATGCTGGTCCATGGCGGCACCAGCCTCGGCCCCTATCGCAAGCGGTTCGAACGCTTCATCGAGGGCTCGAAAGCCGAACTGCGGGAGGTCTACCCGGCGAGCGAGGGGTTCTTCGCCCTCGGCGACGCGGGCACCGACGACGGCCTGCGCCTCGTCCTCGACAACGGCATCTTCTTCGAATTCGTGCCGCTGGAGGAGATCGACAGCCCGACGCCCACCCGCCGCTGGATCGGCAATGTGGAGACCGGTGTCGACTATGCCATCGTCGTGTCCACCAATTCCGGCTTGTGGCGCTACATCGTCGGCGACACGGTGCGCTTCGTCTCCCTCGATCCGCCGCGGATCGTCGTCAGCGGACGTATCAGCTACTGGCTGTCGGCATTCGGCGAGCACGTCTCCGCCGAGGAGATCGAGCGCGGCCTGATCCGGGCCGGGCAGGAGATCGGGACCGAGATCGCCGAATTCTCCGCCGGGGCCCGGTATGCGGAGGAGTTCGACGACGGCGACGGCCGGGGCGCCAACGTCTTCGTCGTCGAATGCACGCGAGAGGTCCTCGATCCGGAGGAGCGCGCGCGCTTCGCCCGGGTTCTCGACCAGGACCTGATCGACGGCAACGACGACTATCGCCCGCGGCGGGTCGGCGGGCTCGGCATGCGCGACCCGATCATGGTGTTCGCCCCGCCCGGCAGCTTCGCCGCCTGGATGGCGCGGCGCGGCAAGGCCGGCGGCCAGAACAAGGTACCGCGCGTGATCAACGATCAGGACCTGCTGGCCGACCTGTGCGCGTTCGTCGCCGGACGTGCTACCACCTGACCATGCTTTCCCTTCCCCTGAACCGGAGGAACGACCGATGACCGACACATCTCAGACCACCGACTGGAAGTTCAACGGCGTTCGCGTCATCCGCTCGGGCGAGCTCGACACCAACACGGCGCAGACGGAGGGCATGAACCGTGCCTCCGCCATCGACCATGCCCGCACCGGCGCGCAGAAGATCTGGGCGGGGACGGTCCATATCCATCCCAACGCCAAGACCGGCGCGCATCACCACGGCGACCTCGAAAGCGTGATCTACGTGGTCAAGGGCAAGGCGCGCATGCGCTGGGGCGAGAACCTGGAGTACGTGGCGGAGGCCGAGGCCGGCGACTTCATCTACATCCCGCCGTTCGTGCCCCACCAGGAGATCAACGCCGACCCCAACGAGCCGCTGGAATGTGTGCTCTGCCGGTCGGACAAGGACCCGGTCGTGGTGAACCTCGACCTCAATCCGGTCGAACACCCGGAAGAGGTCCACTGGATCGACCCGATCCACAAGCACCCGATCGAAAACTGATCAGGCAGGTCCGGGCGGCAGGGTTATCGTCACGGTGGTGCAGCAGGTCTCGCCGCTCTTGATCGCAAGCCGGCCGCCATGGGCCTCGACGATCATGCGCGCAATCGGCAGGCCGAGGCCGGTGCCCTCATGCGTGCGGGAAAGGCGCGCATCCGCCTGGACAAAGGGTTCCAGGACCCTTTGCACCTGATCCTCCGGGATGCCGGGGCCAGTGTCAGTCACCTCGACGAAGAGATCGCCGTCCGCCCCGACGAATGCCATCAAGTCGACCGTGCCGCCTTCGGGCGTGAACTTGACGGCATTGGACAGGATGTTGATCAGCACTTGCTTGAGTCGCCGTGGATCGACCGACCAAGTGGGGTCCCCGCAAACGCGGCGTGACAGTCCGATATGCTTCACGTCGGCCTGCAGGGCGATGAAGCGACAGGCTTCCCCAACCAGCTCCGCCATGTCGGTTGGCGCCAACTCAATAGGCATCTGGCCGCTCTGAAACTTTGCGTAATCCAGAATGTCGTTGATGACGGAAAGCAGATGCTGGGCGCTGCCTAGCACGTCGCCCATGTAGGCCTGATAGCGGTCATTGCCGAGCGGCCCGAAGATCTGGGCCTGCATCATTTCCGCGAAACCGATGATGGCGTTGAGCGGCGTGCGCAGTTCATGGCTCATCATCGCCAGGAACTCCGACTTGGCGCGGTCGGAAGACTGTGCTGCCTCCAGCGCGACCGTCAGCTCCCGGTTCTTTTCTTCCAAACGGTTGAGCGCCGCAGTCAACTGCGCCTGGAACGCCCGCGCATCGGCCTGGGCGAGAAGACGCGTGGTGAGATCGACGGCAGAGCCGTGAAAGCCCAGAAAGGTGTCGGTCCGTCGGTCGAACACGGGGATCGCATTGATCTCGAGAAAGCGATCGGCACCGTCGCCGGAGGATGTCTGCCATAGGCAGCGTCTCAACGGCGCGCGCTGACGGGGACGCGGAGGGCGTGCGCGCGGGTAGTCGGGGTGGGCGACGAAGCGCCCGACGTCCCACAAGCCCCGTCCTTCGAGCGACGTCGCTTCGAGAGCGTCGCGACTTTGGGTGCGTACCGAGAACAGCTGGATCACGCCCGCTGCATCCGTCTCGAACACATAGTCTGAGATGACGCTCAGAAGCTGTTCGGAACGGTCCGCGGACAGGCCGCGGCGTTCCGCCCAGCGCCGTTCCGTCGTCGCCTCCTCGTACCGGCAGCCGATGAACTCCGCGCCGAACAATTCCAGCCGGCGCAGGCGTACGCGGAAGAAGCGCTGCTGGTCGCCCGCGCCGATGGAGCGGTCGATCCGCACCCCGTTTGGATTTCGCAGGGCCCGTCGGCAATCGCGCCTGTCGATCAGGGCGGGCGGTTCGGTCCCGGCCCCATTGAAAGCCGTGGCGAGGGCCGATCCGACGGCAACCACGGCGCCGTCCGGTTCAGCGATCAGCGCCATGCCCATCACCTCTGCAATCGTTGATAGCGAAGAGCGCAGGTCGACGTTGCCGGCCATGGGAAGGGACATGCTGGACTGGCTTGAAATCATGAAACCCGCCTTAACGTCCGGTAATCTGCCGTCACGCGGCCCCGACGGCGACGGGCTGTGCATCGACCATCGGCCCGGCGACGTAGTTCGCGCCATTCTCGAACGCCCAGTTCGCGTGCTCGGCAGTCGCAACACCCCCGATCACGGTCTCGACGTCGAGCCGGTGCGCAATTTCCAGCAGCTTGCGGGTGATGATCGCGTAAAGCGGATCGGACGGGGCCCTGGCAGTGAGTTCCTCATCCAGGAAGAGAAAGTCCGGGCGCAGCGTGGGGACAAGGTCGACGGCGGTCATCCCGGACCCGACGCCAGCTAGGGCCGCCTGAAAGCCGTTCCGGCGGTAGAAGTCCAGGATGCTCTCCAGATGGCCAAAATCGTCGTCCGGTTCCGGCGCGAGGATGGTGAAGACGAGGCTGTCGGAAGCCATGCCCACTTCCTCCGCCGCCTCGATGGAGGTTCTCAGGCAAAACTCCGGATCGTAGATGGTCGCGGGGGAAAAGGGGATGAACACCGGGTGGGCCTCGCCAACCTCAGCCGCGCCTTGGATCGCCGAAATGCGTCCGGCGCGGTCGACCGGCGCCAGAAGGCCGGCACGTTTCGCGATTTCGATCACGTCGGAACAAGGCACCATGACATCTTGATCGTCCCGACCGTGATAGAGGGCGAAGTAGCCGAAAGTCTCTTCGATCTCGTCGGCGAAGGCGATGCGCTCCAAGCTCACCGGAAAGATGCCGCCCTCAAGATGCCGCATGAGCCAGCCGGCCCCCCACCGCGCCAAGAACCGATCGATCGAGCGGACCTCGCGCAAGTGAGCCGCGTTCCCTGGCTGACCCACCGGTGTCTCCAGCATCATGGTATCCCGGCGTTCGACGACCGTCAGCGCGTTGACGGCGGCCTCGAGAATGCCACGGGCGACGTTGGCCGGCGCGATAAAGCCAATCGCGCTGTCTGCCGTGAGCCGCTCAACGGTTGCCCCGGCTTCGCGAAGGGCCCGTTCGAGCTTTTTTTCGGAATGACCGAGCGGCGCCCAGAGGCGATAGACCTGCTCGCCGGTTACGATCTCCGGTACGTTATCGCAAATCGGACAGGGCATCGACTTCGGCTTTCCACTTGGAGCGCGGCGACCATGGCTCCCAGAGGGGATATTGGTCGTAAAACGAAGATAGCGAGGGGACGGTTCGGTTGAAACCTGACCCGCCGGGTCCATTCGTATAGCGTGCTAGAGACGCGGGTCGACCGGCTCGCTCTCCAGCGCCAGGACGCCGAGGACGCATTCGTGCACCTTGGCGAGCGGCTGCCTCTCGACAAAGCGATGGAGCGCTTCGAGGCCGAGCTTGAATTCCCGTTCCGCCATCGAAAGCTTCCGCCCGAGCGCACGCGTGCGCAGCCGGGCGAGATTCTCCGGCAGGTCGTAGTCCGGCCCGTAGATTATGCGCAGATAGTCGCGCCCGCGCACCTTCATCGCCGGCTGGATCAGCCCCTTGTCACCCTTGACGGTGAAACCGGCCGGCTTGATCACGAGCCCCTCGCCACCGCGCCCGGTATGGGCGAGCCACCAGGCGGCGATCGCCTGGCGCTGGGCCGGGTCGGCAACGTTGAAGGCGCGCCACCCGGTGACCTGGATCACCGGGTCCTGGGCGGCGAGGCGTTCCGCCAGGCCCATGTGCCAAGCGTGCGGCCTGTCGGCGAAGACGGCCCCCTCCGCCGCCAGGACGTGGAACGGGGCGAGTCGATAGGCGTCCAGGCTCTCCGTCGGCCAGCAATACCCATCGAGGGTGCGGGCCATCGCCTCGGCATTGGCCTCCTGCCGCGCGGCCTTGGCGCGGAGAGCGGCGAGATCCGGATGATCGCCAGCCTGTTCGAGCCGGGCGAGGAGTGCCCCGGCGGAGGTCGCGGCGGCCAGCACCGTCGGCCGATACTGCTGGTCGAGGAGTTCCTGCGCCTTGGCCGACCAGGGCATCAACTCACAGTCGAGCAGAAGCCAGTCGGTCGACAGTTCATCGAACACGCCGGCCTTGTCCCCGGCCGCGATCAGGCGCGCGATCAACGCGGCCTCGACCGCCTCGTCCTTGAAGAAGGGCCTGCCGGTGCGGGTGTAGATGGTGCCGGCCTTGCCGTCCTCCACGCCGAAGCGCCTCTGGGCGGCCTCGGCATCGCGCGCCACAACGACCAGCGCGCGCGAGCCCATGTGCTTCTCCTCCGCAACCAGATCGGTCACTCCCCGCTCGACGAACCAGTCGAGGGCGGGGAACGGGTGTTCAAGGAAGGATCCGTCGTCGATCTCCGCAGTCGCGGTGGGGCAAGCGGCCATGGTCGCCGGCAGGTGGATCAGCCAGCGCGGATCGACGGCGAAACGGCTCATCACCTCCAGCGCCGCGAGACTGTTCTCCTCCGGGATCAGGATGGTGCCGCCGAGGCGCGTGACGACCCGGCGCTTGGCGGCGTAGTCGTCGAAATAGAGCAGGCGATCATGGGCCTGCTGGCTGGACGGGCCGCTCCTCGGCTCCAGCGGGCGCGCCGGTTCCGCATAGGTGCGGCTTGCCGGCACGCTTACCAGGTCGCGTTCCGGCCAGCGCAGCGCGGTCAGCCTGCCGCCGAAGCAGCAGCCGGTGTCGATGCAGATGGTGTTGTTCAGCCATTCGGCCTCCAGGACCGGCGTATGGCCGTAGACGACAGCGGCCTCGCCGCGATACTTGCGCGCCCAGTCGAGCCGGACCGGCAGGCCGAACTCGTCGACCTCTCCCGTCGTGTCCCCGAACATGGCGAAGCTTCTGACATCCCCCGACCCCCGCCCATGCATCTCTTCCTTGAGACCCGCATGGGCAACCACCAGCCGGCCACCGTCGAGCCAGGCATGCGACCGGAGCCCGTCGATGAAGCGTGCGAGCGCGGCGCGGAAATCCGCACTCGCCGTTTCCAATTCGGCGATCGTGAGGTGGAGGCCGTGCGACGGCGTCACCTTGCGCCCGGCAAGGTATCGCCCCAGCTTGTGGTCGTGATTGCCGATGACCGCGCGCGCCGTCCCCGCACCGACCGACCCCATCACAAGCCGCCAGCAGTCGACATGGCGCGGGCCCCGATCCGCAATGTCGCCGACGAAGATCAGGCGGCGTCCGTCTGGATGGCGGGCGACGATCTTGGTCTCCCCCGCCTCGCCGCCCCCTTCCAAGGCGTAACCCAGATTGGCCAGAAGCTCGCACAGCTCTTCGAAACAGCCATGGACATCGCCGATGATGTCGAACGGCCCATGATCGTCGCGCTGGTCGGTCCACAAGGGCTCCCGCACGATCTCCAGCGCGTCGACCTCTTCCGGCGTGCGCATGACGTGGACCCTGTGAAAGCCCTCCCGGCTCAGACCCTTGAGGCTGCGGCGCAGGGCTGAGGCATGATTGCGGGCGACATGCGCGCCGAAATCCCGGTTCGGCCGCCCGCTGTTGCGCTCGTGGCAGAGCTTCGGGTCGATGTCGAGAACCAGTGCGACGGCAAGCGCGTGATGCGTGCGGGCGAGCTTGATCAGGGCCGCCCGGTCCGGCTTCTGGACCGAGGTCGCGTCGACCACCGCCAGCTTGCGCCGTTTCAGCCGAACGCCAAGCGTGTAGTGCAGAAGGTCGAGGGCATCGGCGGTCGCGGCCTGATCGGTCTCGTCGTCGGACACCAGGGCACGGCATCGGTCGGAGGAGACGATCTCCGTCTCCAGGAAGTGCTTGCGGGCAAGGCTGGACTTGCCGGAACCGGTCGGCCCGACCAGGACGACGAGGGCGAAATCGGGGATGGCGAACTTCATGCCGCACCTTCCCGGCCAGCCGTGAACACCGCCATCTGGGACGGGGCGCCGCGGTTGTCGTCGACCGGGCCGATCGGGTGGAAGCGAACATCATAGTCACTGCGGCTCGCAACCCCCTCGCCCCACCGCTCGAATTCGGCCCGGGTCCATTCGAACCGATGGTCGCCGTGGCGGAACCGCCCCTCGGCAAGGTCGTCGAACAGCGCGTTGTACTCCCGGTTGGGCGTCGTCACGACGATCAGGCGCGGACGCGCATCCTGGAACAGTGCCAGTTCCAGCGCTGACAGTCGGGGCGGGTCGATATGCTCGATCACTTCGACCAAGGCCGCCGCTTCGAAGCCGTGCCAGCGGCGATCGCCATAGGTCAGGCTGCCGAGCTGAAGACCGACGCGCTCCCGCACCCCCTCCCCAGCCTCTTCCAGCTTGAGGCGCCTGGCCGCGATCTCCAGCGCGCGAACGGACGGGTCGACACCGAGGATCCGGTCGATCCCGCGCACCTTCATCAGGCGCCGGATCAGCTTCGCCTCCCCGCAGCCGAGGTCGAGGACGGAGCGCACGCCGGCCGTTGACAGCGTTTCGACCACGGTGTCGAGGCGCAGGTCATGGAGGCGGATCGGTGCCTCCAGCGTCTCCTCCTTCTCCGGGGCGCGCTCGTCACCGTCCGTCTCCGGCGGCGTATCGGCCTCTGCGAGGCGGGCAAGCGCATCGGTCACCAGATGGCGCCGATGGGCAAGCGCCCGGCGCGTGATCAGGTCGCGCGCCGGATGGCCGGAAAGCCAGCCTTCCCCCTTGGCCATCAACGTGTCGACGTCCTGGGCCCCCAGCCAATGGTGGCGGGCGTTGTCGAGCACCGGAACCAGGACGTAGAGGTGGTTGAGGAGATCGGAAAGCCGCACCTCGGCCTGCAGGTGAACGTCCATTACCCCCCCGCCTCCCATGTCCCTGGCCGCCACCTCATAGCCAAGCGGGGCGAACACCGCCTGCAGAACCGCGAGGCCACCGGCGACGCTGACCGGCACGACCCGGGCGGCGAGCGGCAGCGGCCGGGATGCCAGGTCCGGACGATCCCGGCAGGTGCCTGCAAGCGACTGGCCCAGCGTACGGGCAAGCGCCACCGACATCAGCGAGTTCACGACATAGGGGCGGTCGTTGACATAATGGGCGAGCGGTCCTTCCGCCTCCCGGCTCTTGCCCCGCACCAGCGCCACCGGGTCGACGTCGAGATGAAGGACGGCGGTTGCGCGGGCATCCGTCGCTTCCGCGAAGAACAGGGTGACATGGCCGGCCGACGTCTCACGGGCGTGCACGTTGGCGGGGTTCTTGTGCAGGAGGTAGCCGAGGTCGCGGGCGCTGTAGCCGGCCCCCTCGCCCGCCGTCAGGGTGATCTCGATCTGCATGCCGGCGGCCGGCCTCCTCTTCCCGTCTTCCTCTCACGGCAAGACGAGCCCACAGCCGGTTGAGGGCCGGTTAAGGCGGATCGATCGATACAGACCGGGGTCGTGCGGTATAGCCGCCAGTCAGCGGATCATAACGGTCAGCGGATCATCACCTGGGTGATCTTGTCCCGCAGCGCGTTCTGGGAGACCGGCTTGGCGAGATAGCCGTCGACCTTCAGGCCGACCGCGGTCATCACGGTATCCTTCTGGACGTCGGCGGTCAGGAAGATCACCGGCTTCTCGGAGAGCTCCTTCTTCCCCAGCTTGCGCAGGCGACGCAGGAATTCCAGCCCGTTGA
The DNA here is from genome assembly GCA_964397055.1 of uncultured Rhodospirillaceae bacterium. Taxonomy (GTDB): domain Bacteria; phylum Pseudomonadota; class Alphaproteobacteria; order CAYNIS01; family CAYNIS01; genus CAYNIS01. The sequence continues at coordinate 15,297 of CAYNIS010000027.1, forward strand.
TCGGTTCCATGTGGATGTCGCAGAGGATCAGGTCGGGCTTCGTGCGCAGCATCTCCTTGAAGCCGCTTTCGCCGTCCACCGCCTCCGCCACATGGCCATAGCCCATCTGCTTCAACAGGCGCACGATGATTTCCCGGATGTACTCTTCGTCCTCGATCACCAGGATCCGGTAGTCCTTGGCGAGGGGCGGCTTCTCGACAGCGCTGGTCATGGCGACAGATCCTCCCGAAACCAGCGCACTCTCAGAATCGTCGGGCCGATTCGGTGTGGCTGGAAAATTCTCTAGAGCCTTAGGCGGCGAGCGCCTGGGTTAGCGTTTCCTCAAATTCTACCAGGGTCGGTCGCAGAAGCTCACCGTAAATTCCCGCCATGTCCGCGTCGCTGTCGTCGATCGCGTCCTGGACGTCGGACGCCACCTCCCCCAGGCGCTTGGCCCCGGCCGAAAGTGCGGCCCCTTTCAGGGCATGGGCGGCATGCCGGGCCCTTGCCAGATCATCGGCGGC
>CAYNIS010000028.1:0-15736 GCA_964397055.1 uncultured Rhodospirillaceae bacterium
CGTCGCCGCGCACTGGTTCTACGCCGGCGATGCGGCACAGGCCCTGACCGTCGCCGGCGAAGTCGCCCCGCGGTCGGGTCGCCACGTGCCGCGGGCCCAGTGGATTGCCGGGCTCGCCGCCTGGCAGTTGGACCGTGTCGATGCGGCGGCAGACCACTTCTCCGCCCTGGCACAAAGCGACTCAGCCTCGCCCTGGGGCCGCGCCGCGGGAGCCTACTGGGCCAGCCGTGCCCTCCTGCGTGCCGGCCGCCCGTCAGAGGTGACGCCGATGCTGGAACGGGCGGCGGCCTATCCGACGACGTTCTACGGTCTGATCGCGACCCGCGCGCTCGGCCGGTCGCCGGCGCTCAACTGGGAAGGCCCCGCACTTTCCGATGCGCATGTCGCCGAGGTCATGAAGGTCCCCGCCGGTCGCAGGGCGGTCGCCCTGATCGATGCCGGCCAGCTGATCCTCGCCGAGGAGGAGCTCAAGCGGATCGATCCCGGCGAGGACCGCGACCTCTTGAACGGCCTCCTCGCTGTTGCCCGGGTCGGCGGCTTGCCCCAGGTGTCGCTGCGCCTGGGCCATCGCTTCGAGGCGGCGGAAGGCACCCGTTTTGACACTGCGCTCTACCCGACGCCGGCCTGGCGGCCGCTCGGCGGCCTCGACATCGACCGGGCGCTGTTGTTCGCCATGATCCGGACCGAGTCCCGGTTCGATCCGACGGCCAGGAACGGCCGCACCGGGGCTGCGGGGTTGATGCAGCTGATGCCCCGCACCGCCGGGTACATGGCGGATGAGGGTCAGGATTTCCGGGGCAAGTCGGCCGACATGCTGCTCGATCCCGCGCTCAACATGGAACTCGGCCAGCGCTACATCGCCTATCTGCTCGATCGGTCGGATGTCGACGACGACCTGATCCGCCTCGCCATCGCGTACAACGCCGGGCCGGGCCGGCTCGCCGAGTGGCTGGAGGAGGTCGGCGGCGACGAGGACCCGTTGATGCTGGTCGAACGCGTGCCGGTCAGCGAAACGCGTGGCTACATTGAGCGGGTTTTAGCGGCATTCTGGCTTTACCGGATGCGCTACGGACAGATGACGCCGTCGCTTGACGCGCTTGCCGCGGGTTCCGCGCCGACCTATGTGCGACTGGACGCCCGCCCGCTTCTGGTCGCCGAGAATGAACGCGCCAACTGACCCAGCCGGTAAGCCGACAGCCTATGGGGAGGCCGGCCGCCTCGACCTCGACCGGCCCTTCATCGCCGTCGGGATCGCGGTTGCCACGGTTTCGGACACCCGCACGCCGGAGACCGACAAGTCCGGCGACCTGCTGGTCGAACGCCTGACCGGAGCCGGCCATCGCCTGGCCGCGCGCACCATCGTCCCTGACGAGGTCGAACGCATCATCGAAGTTGTGCGCGCCTGGATCGCCGATCCGGCGGTCGACGTGGTGCTGGCAACCGGCGGCACCGGGGTGACCGGTCGCGATGTCACGCCGGAAGCGCTGGAAGCCCTTTATGACAAGAGCATTCCCGGGTTCGGCGAGTTGTTCCGGTGGCAGAGCTACGCCAAGATCGGGACCTCGACGATCCAGTCGCGGGCGACGGCGGGGGTTGCCGGCGGCACCTACCTGTTCGGGCTGCCGGGATCGACCGGCGCCTGTCGCGATGCCTGGGACGGCATCCTGGCGACCCAGCTCGACAACCGGTTCCGGCCCTGCAATTTCGTCGAACTGATGCCGCGTCTCGCGGAGCGCTGAGCAGCCCTCCGGGGTCGATCGATCACGCGCTGTTCTGGGCCCGGATCGGCGCGGTCTGGTGCCCACCGCTCGGGAAGTCCGGGATGATGCGGGCGATCTGCTGGCGCACCTGATCCCCGTCGCCGGTGCGTGCGACCGATGCCAGTTCATCGAGGGCCCGCGCCATGATCGCCGGGTCGGCGGGTTGGGTCGACGCGACGAGCACGCCCGCCGCTTCCGTCGGGACCGGTGGCTCCTCGCTCCAGAATAGGCTTTCCGTGAGCTTCTCGCCCGGCCTCAATCCGGTGAAGGTGATCGCGACGTCGCGGTCCGGTTCGAGCCCGGCCAGCCGGATCATCTGCCGCGCGAGGTCGGCGATCTTCACCGGGCGGCCCATGTCGAGCACGAACAGCTTGCCCTCGTCACGGCGGCTGCCGAGGCCGTAGGCGCTGGCCTGCAGGACCAGCTGGACCGCCTCCCGGCAGGTCATGAAATAGCGCTCGACGTCGGGATGCGTGACGGTCAGCGGCCCGCCGCGCTTCAGCTGGCGTTCGAACAGCGGCACGACCGACCCGGTTGAGCCCAGGACATTGCCGAAGCGCACGGTCAGGAACCGGGTCGACTGCACCGGGCGCGGATGTTCCGGGTCCGGATGCCCGGCGACATCCAGGGCCTGGCAGTAGATCTCTGCCAGGCGCTTTGACGCGCCCATCACGTTGGTCGGGCTCACCGCCTTGTCGGTCGAGATCAGCACCATCGCCGCCGCGTCGGCGGCCCGCGCGGCATCGGCCACGTTGCGCGTGCCGATCGCGTTGGTCAGCACTCCCTCGCACGGGTTCAGCTCGACCATCGGCACGTGCTTGAGGGCCGCGGCATGGAACACGATCGCCGGCCGTTCCACCTCCATCAGGCGGTGGATGTGCGCGCGGTCCCGAACATCGGCCAGATGCAGGCTGCGCGGTACGTCGCAGCCGGTCTCGTTAAGTGCCAGGTCGATCGAGTAGAGGTTGAACTCACCGGCATCGACGAGGCTCAGGTGAGCCGGGCTCAACGCCGCCACCTGGCGGGTCAGCTCGCTGCCGATGGTGCCGCCCGCGCCGGTGATCAGCACCCGCTGGCCGGCGATCAGGCGGGTCACCGCGTCGATGTCGAGCTCGACCTCCGGCCGGCCGAGGAGATCCTCGACCTGTATCGGTTTCAGCGTCAGGTGGCTGCCGGGGGTGGCGTCCTTGAACTCGGTCAGGGACGGCAGCCGCGCGACCGTCGCACCGTGATGCTGGGCGCGTTCGACCAGCCGGCCGATCAGGTCGGCATCGTCTGCACCGCGTTGGCGGGTGAGGATCAGGCGCTGCGGGCGCTGTCCGCGGCGGCTCAGGGTCTCGAAGGCGGTGTCGACATCCTCGATGGTGCCGATGATCTGAACGCCATGGATGCGCCGGCCGAGGCGGCGGCTGGAGTCATCCAGGATCGCCACCGGGTTGAATTCGGCCAGCCGGTCGCTGCGCATCGCGCGGATGAACATTTCCGCCCCGTCGCCGGCCCCGACCAGCAGGACGGGTTGGCGCGGGCGGGCATCGTTGGCGATCTCGAGACGCCGGTCCTTGGCGATACGATAGGCGAAGCGCGGGCCGCCCAGGAGGCCGAGATGCAGCATCCAGGCAATGAACGGCACGGAACGCGGCAGCTCCTCGTACCGGTTGATCATGAACATCGCGACGATGAAGAGCGCGGTCGTCAGGCTGACCGCCTTCAGGAGGGCGAGCAGGTCCTGGATCGAGGCATAGCGCCAGATGCCGCGGTAGAGATTGATGAAGCGATAGGAGCCGGCGGCGACGACCACGAAGATCGGCACGGCGACCCACAGCCATTCCTGTCGCACGACGACACCGGTGGCCCCGACCCGCAACTGCAGGGCCAATGGCAGGACAAGGGCCGCCATCAGGAGGTCGTGGGTGAAGGCAAGCGTGGCACGGCCTGGAATCAGGCGCTGCCAGAGCGGAAGGTCAGGACGTGACATGGTGGCGGAGTCTAGTCGACTCGGCGCCCGGCGTCACGCCCCGGATGCCTCCGGCGGTGCCAGAATCCGGGTCGCGAGGCGGTGGCAGCCGGGATCGCCGGAGGCGATGACCTGACCCTCCGACGCGAGCGTCAGGTCCGCCCCCTGCCAGTCGGTCATCGACCCGCCCGCACCGATCACGACCGGGGCGAGTGCGCAGAAATCGTGGGTCTTCAGGCCGGCCTCGACCACCAGGTCGAGAAAGCCGGATGCGAGCAGCCCGTAGGCGTAGCAGTCGCCGCCGTAATGGGTGAAGCCGGCCGCCGCACTCAAGCGGTCGAACGCCCGGCGTTCTTCCCCTTCGAACATCTCCGGCGAGGTCGCATTGAGGTGCGCGGCGGAGAGGTCGCGGCACGGGCGAACGCGCGCTTCCCGGCCGTTGAACAGGGTCGCATGGCCGACCGCGCCGACCCAGCGGTCGCCCAGGACCGGCTGATCGATGAGCCCGAGGATGGGGCGCCCGTTTTGCAACAGGGCGATCAGGGTCCCGAACATCGGCTTGCCGGTGATGAAGGCGCGGGTGCCGTCGATCGGGTCGATCACCCAGACGAATTCGCGTTCCGCATGGTCGATGCCATGCTCCTCACCGATGACGCCGTCGTCCGGGCGCTCGCGCGTCAGTACCGAGCGGATCGCGGATTCGGCATCCTGGTCGGCCCGCGTGACCGGGGAGTGATCTTCCTTGAGGTCGATCGGGATGGCGCTGCGGAACAGGGGCCGGATCACCTGACCACTGGCGTCGGCAAGCTGGTGGGCGAGGGAGAGGAAGCTGTCGGGGCAGGGGCGGCCGCCGCGTGCGATGTCACCGACGGACACACGCGTCATTGCCGCTCGGCTCACGCCGGTTCCGGTCACCCCTGGGGCGATCCGTCGGCGCCGCCGGCTTCCGCCTCGTTCTCTGGCATGATCGCGGTCTGCGGCTGGGTCACCGGGGCCGGTGTCGGGGCCGGTGTCGGGGCCGGTGTCGGGGCCGGCGCCGGGGAAGCGGCGGCGGCGGCTGGAGCTTCCTCGGCGGCTTCGCGCTCTTCTTCAGCGGCAGCCTCGAGCTCCGTCGACTCTTCGGCCGCGGCGGCCCCGGCCTCTACGGTGTCGCCTTCGGCACTCGCCTCCGCGTCTTCGTCGGCCGCAGCACCGGCCGCCTCTGCTTCGGCCTCGGCCGTCATCTCTTCGCTGGTTTCGGCCTCGCCTTCCGCCGTCTCGGTCTCGGCACCGCCCTCGGCGCTTTCAGCCGCCTCGGTCTCGCCTTCGCCCTCGGCCGGGGCCATCGCGGCTTCGATTTCCTCCTGGGTCGGCAACGGTGCGGGTGACGACGCGAGCGTGCGCAGCCAGGCGACCAGGTTTGCGCGATCCTCGACCTTGGAAAGGCCGGCATAGCTCATCTTGGTGCCGACGACATACTCTCGCGGCTTGTAGAGGAACTGGTTGAGCGAGCTGTAGTCCCAGTCGCCCTCCATCCCGGCCAGGGCGGAGGAGTAGTTGAACGCCTCGTTCCGGGCCTTGTCGGACGCGACGATGTTCCAGAGGTTCGGGCCGACGCGGTTCGGGCCGCCGTCGTTGAAGCTGTGACAGGACGCGCATTGGCGCGACAGCCGCTCGCCCTTGGCGACGTCGGCACTGGCGAGCAGCGGCAGGATCGTTTCGATCACCGTCTCGGCGGGACCTTCCGCGGCACGTTCCACACCCTCGACGACATAGGCCGCTTCTCCCAGCTCGTGCGGGTGCACCAGCAATTGGGAAAGAAAGCCGGTCCCCATGGCGATCACGCCGGCCAACAGGATGGCCCCGAAAATCTTGTTCGCTTGGGTGCTCGACATGGGCGGGTCTGAACCTTGTTCGCTGATGGACGGGCGGTCGCTGCCGGCGACGGTGCCGCCGCGCGGGGGCGCCACCATCCTGCTAAGGACGATCCGAACGTGCGTTGCCTAGGCCATGGGCGACGCCGCACGCAAGTATCTTGGTGCCGACGGTCCCCCTGGCGGATGCTCCAAAAGGTCGCGAGGCGGCCAGCGGGACAGCCCCCTGGAAGAGGCGGTACCGGCGAACCCCGGGCACGGGGCGCCGGAATTGGCCTTGACGGCGTTCCTCGGTTTAGGTTGCTCACACCGAGCACTCTCGCCACTGCGGCATCCCGTCGTCGAAGCCGTCGAGGTCAATGATCCACACACCGCTCATCGTCATTCCGGCGCGCATGAAGGCCAGTCGCCTTCCGGGCAAGCCTTTGGCGGACATCGCCGGCGTGCCGATGATCCTCCACGTGTTGCACCGCGCCGCGGAGGCCGACCTGGGGCCGGTCGTGGTGGCGACCGAGGACGAGGAGATCCGCGACGTCGTGGTCGCGGCCGGGGGCCATGCCGTCATGACCCGCAACGATCATGTCTCGGGCACCGACCGCGTGCACGAGGCGGCCGAACAGGTCGATCCCGACCGGCGCCATGACGTGATCGTCAACCTTCAGGGCGACGCCCCGACCATCGAGCCGACGTCCATCCGTGCCGCGCTGACCGCCCTCGACAACGGGGCGGACATCGGCACCATTGCCGCGCGAACCCGCGATCCGGCGGAGGCTGACGATCCGGATGTCGTCAAGGCGGTGTTCGAGGACCAGGGCCTGGGGCCCCATGGTGGCGGCCGCGCCTTCTACTTCAGCCGAACCCGGGTTCCGCATGGCGACGGCCCGATCCATCACCATATCGGCCTCTACGCGTTTCGCCGATCCGCCCTCGACCGCTTTGTCGCCGCCGACCCCGGCCTGCTCGAGCGGCGCGAGCGCCTGGAGCAACTGCGGGCGATGGCGATCGGCTTGACGCTCGCCGTCGCCGTGGTGCCCGACGTACCGGTCACCGTCGACACACCCGCCGACCTCGACCTCGCCCGCCGCCTGATGGCGGAGGGTGCCGCCAATCCCCCGCCCCAGATCGGACAGCCCTCCTGATGCCGCCCGCCGACACGCCCGAGACCATTGAAACCGCCGCCGCCGCGGCCGGCCTGACCAACGATCCGGAGGGCCGCATCGCGTTCCAGGGGGCGAAGGGGGCCTATTCGGACCTCGCCTGCCGGACTGTCTACCCGTTCCTGGAAACCGTACCCTGCCGCACGTTCGAGGACACCTTCGCGGCCGTGCGCGCGGGCGAGGCGCGCTATGCCATGATCCCGATCGAGAATTCGATCGCGGGCCGTGTCGCGGACATCCACCATTTGCTGCCGGATGCCGGCCTCCACATCATCGGCGAGCATTTCCAGTCGATTCGACACAGCCTGCTGGCCATCCCCGGCACCCGGCTGGAGGATCTGAAGGTGGTGCGCAGCCACGTTCACGCGCTCTCCCAGTGCCGGGAAGCGATCCGGGAACTCGGCCTGACCGCGATCGTCCATGCCGACACCGCCGGCTCGGCCGCCGAACTTGCCGAGAAGCAGGACCCGACAGAAGCCGCGATCGCCTCGACCCTGGCGGCGGAGACCTATGGTCTGGAGGTTCTGAAGGAGGATCTCCAGGATCATGAGTACAACACCACGCGCTTCCTGATCATGGCGCGGGAGGCGCGCTTTCCCAGGCCCGGGGAGACCAAGACCGTCACCACCTTCGTCTTCCGCGTGCGCAGCGTGCCGGCCTCCCTCTACAAGGCGCTGGGCGGGTTCGCGACCAACGGGGTCAACCTCACCAAGCTCGAGAGCTACATGGTCGGCGGCCGTTTTCACGCGACCCAGTTCTACTGCGACGCGGAGGGCCATCCGGAGGACCAGTCGATGCGCTACGCCTTCGAGGAACTCGACTTCTTCGCGCGCGAGGTCAGCATTCTCGGCGTCTATCCGGCCCATCTGTTCCGGCTGGAGCCGAGCCAGCAGCATGCGCACGATTGAGCGCGGGGGAACGAGCGCGTGATCCTGAAGGACGGATTGCCGGGCAAGGGCGGCCGGCCGCCAGAACGGCCGCCAGAACGGCCGCATGAACGGCTGCAGCCGAAGCCAGCAGGCCAAGGCAGGGCGGACGCAGGCCCGTTCGCGCACATGACGATGGCGCAGTTCTTCCCGACCTATGTCTGGGTTTTCGACCTCTCCGACGCTGACCGGGAACGGGTCAACGCGGCGATCATGGCGCGGGTCGACGAACTGGCGAGCCCGCGGCCGAAAGCCACCAACGACCTTTCGCTGCAGACCGACCACGACTTCCACGAGGAGCCGGCGTTCCAGGAGCTCCAGCCGTTCCTCGATGCCGCGGCGTCGAAGGTGCTCGACTTCCTGGATGTCGAGCATGCAGGCTTCCACGTCACCGGTGCGTGGGTGAACATCTCCGCGGCGAGGCTGCGCCACCATGAGCACACGCACCCCAACAACTACCTCTCGGCGGTCTACTACATCGCAACGCCGGAGGGCGGGGACGTGATCAACTTCCACGACCCGCGCGCCCAGGCGGTGGTGATCACGCCCAAGCTCAAGAAGATCACGCCGGTCAACGGCTCGGTCGTGAACCTCGGCGTGAAGTCCGGGCGGCTGATCATCTTCCCGTCCTGGGTCCGGCACTCGGTCGACCCGAACGCTGGCAGCCAGGAACGCATTTCGCTCGCGATCAACCTGATGCTCGACAACTTCGTCGAGACCATGTCGCGCCCGCAGTGGAAACCGAAGATCAAGAAGTAGGGGTCAGGGCCACGCGGCCTCGGGCGGCAGGCTCATCAGGATCGCCTCCGTGTTGCCGCCGGTCATCAGGCCGAACTTCGTCCCGCGATCATAGACCAGGTTGAATTCGACATATCGGCCCCGGCGGAACAGCTGCTGGCGCTTGTCATCTTCCGTCCAGGCCTCGTTCATGCGCCGGCGGACAAGCCGCGGGAAGACGTCGAGGAAGGCCGAGCCGACATCGCGGGTGAACGCGAAGTCCGCTTCCAAGTCGCCGGAGTTGAGGTTGTCGTAGAAGATGCCACCGACACCGCGGGGCTCGCCCCGGTGCTTGATGAAGAAGTACTCGTCGCACCATTCCTTGAAGCGGGGGTAGTAGGCCGGGTCGTGCGCGTCGCAGGCCGCCTTGAATGCGGCATGGAAATCGGCCGCGTCCTCCTCCACCGGAAGGCTGGGGTTGAGATCGCCGCCGCCACCGAACCACTGCTTGCCGGTCACGATCATGCGGGTGTTCATGTGGGCGGCCGGCACCTTCGGGTTCTTCATGTGGGCGACCAGGCTGACGCCGGAGGCCCAGAACCGGCCGTCGCCCTCTGTTCCCGGGATCTGGCCGCGAAACTCCGGCGAGAACTGGCCGTGCACGGTCGAGACGTTGACGCCCACCTTCTCGAACACCTGCCCGCGCATGATCGCCATGACACCACCGCCGCCGGGCGATCCGTCATGATCGTTGCGATCCCAGGCCTTGCGCTCGAAGCGGCCCGGGGTGCCGCCGTGCTCGCCCGCATAGGTGTCCTCGATCGCTTCAAAGGCCTGGCAGATCCGGCTGCGCAGGGTTTCGAACCAGTCCGCCGCGGCGGTTTTCTGGGCGTCGGTCGGCAAGTCGGTCATCGTCGTTCATTCCGGAACCGGGAAGGCGTCGAGCTGACGCAGAGCCTCGCCCGCTATCATGGCCGCGGCCTGGGCAACATTGATCGAGCGCAAACCGGGTCGCATCGGGATCAGGATGCGATGATCCGCCGCTTCCGCGACATCGGCGGGGACTCCGGCACTCTCCCGGCCGAGGAGGAGGGCGTCGCCGGGCTCGAAGGTGAAGTCGGTGAAGGCACGCGCGGCGTGGGCGCTCGCCAGCACCAGGCGTCGGCCGTCCAGGCTCGCCTGGAATGCCTGCCAGCTTCGATGCCGGACCAGCCGGACATGGTCGAGGTAGTCCATGCCGGCACGCTTCAGGTGCCGGTCGGAAAGATGGAACCCCGCCGGCTCGACGATCTCGACCGTGATGCCGAGGCAGGCGCCGAGCCGCAGCACCGACCCGGCGTTCTGCGGGATGTCCGGCTGGTAGAGGACAAGGCTCACCATCGACGTAACCGGCTCCGGAAATGGCAGGGGGTGGAAGCAAAGGTGAGCGATTACGCGACCATATGTCCGCTGATCGCCCAATGGCCGGCATTCCGGATAGCCCGTATATCGGTTGCTGTAAGCGGACTGCCGACATGCCGATGGCGTGGAGCGCGCAATTGGATCGCATGAGGCCTTGGGCGTTGCCCGGGCCATGTGCTATCTGCCGGGCTTCTTGTATCCGGGCCACGGTGCCCGGCCCTCGGCAGGACGGTTTGGAGGAACAGGACGGTTATGGTTGACGCGACGAATGCACCGCAGGGAACCACGGGTCACGGGCCCGAGGACGAAGGGCGCCGCGACTTCCTGTACCTCGCCACCGGGGCGATGGCGGCTGTCGGTGTCGGTGGTGCGGTATGGCCCTTCATCAGTTCCCTGAACCCGGCGGCGGATACGCTGGCCCTGGCGAGCATCGAGGTCGGCCTAGCGCCGATCGAGGAGGGTCAGGCGATCACCGTCAACTGGCGCGGCAAGCCGGTCTTCATCCGCCATCGCACGGCGAAGGAGATCGAGGAGGCGCGCGCCGTCGACATGGGTCAGCTGGTCGACCCGGCCCCGGATGCCGATCGTGCCGTGGCCGATCCGAAATGGCTGATCATGGTCGGCGTTTGCACCCATCTCGGCTGCGTGCCGCTGGGCCAGAAGACTTCCGATCCGAAAGGTGACTACGGCGGCTGGTTCTGCCCGTGCCACGGATCGCACTACGACACCGCCGGCCGCATCCGAAAGGGGCCGGCGCCACGCAATCTCGAGATCCCGCCCTACGCCATTCTCGACGATGGGGCGAAGGTCAAGATCGGCTGATTGCGCAAGGATCCCGGGGGCCGCACGGGGCGGCCCTGGATGAGGCAAGAGACGGGAAAAGAGGGTTCGAGACGATGGGACATGGGACCCAGGTTCACTGGCAGAACCCGGTGGTGCGCTGGATTGACCGGCGCCTGCCGGTGATCACGCTGATGTACCAGGAGTACGGTACCTTTCCGGCACCACGCAACTTCAACTATTTCTGGAATTTCGGCGCGCTCGCGATGTTTGTGCTTGCGACGATGATCCTGTCGGGCCTGTTCCTTGCCATGCACTACACGCCGCATGCCGACTACGCTTTCGAAAGCGTCGAGCGGATCATGCGCGACGTGAACTACGGCTGGCTGATCCGCTACATCCACATGAACGGCGCGTCGATGTTCTTCATCGTCGTCTACATCCACATGTCCCGGGGGCTCTATTACGGGTCGTACAAGGAGCCGCGCGAGCTTCTGTGGATGCTCGGCGTCCTCATCCTCCTCCTGATGATGGCGACCGCGTTCATGGGCTATGTCCTGCCGTGGGGCCAGATGAGCTTCTGGGGGGCGACCGTCATCACCAACCTGTTCTCCGCGATCCCGTTCGTCGGGGAGGGCATCGTCACCTGGCTTTGGGGCGGCTTCTCGGTCGACAATCCGACACTCAACCGCTTCTTCGCGCTGCACTTCGTGCTGCCGTTCGTGATCGCTGCCGTCGTGCTGCTGCACGTCTGGGCGCTTCACGTCACCGGGTCGAACAACCCGCTCGGCATCGAACCGAAGGGGCCGCAGGACACCCTGCCGTTCCACCCCTATTACACGATCAAGGACACCTTCGGCCTGGGCGTGTTCCTGATCTTCTTCTCGATCTTCGTGTTCTATGCGCCGAACGTGCTGGGCCACCCGGACAACTACATCCCGGCGAACCCGATGCAGACCCCGCCGCACATCGTTCCGGAATGGTACTTCCTGCCGTTCTACGCGATCCTGCGCGCGATCCCGGACAAGCTGGGCGGCGTGATCATGATGTTCGGGTCGATCGCGGTCCTCTTCGTGCTGCCCTGGCTCGACACCTCCAAGGTCCGCTCGGCCAACTTCCGGCCGCTCTACCAGAAGTTCTTCTGGGGCTTCGTGGTCGCCTGCTTCGTGCTCGGCGTCTGTGGCGCCAAGCCGCCGGAGGGCATCTGGGTTCCGCTTGCGCGGGTCGCGACACTCTATTACTTCGCGTTCTTCCTGGTGATCCTGCCCGCGCTCGGCCGGTTCGAAAGGACGCTGCCGCTGCCGGTCAGCATCTCCCAGCCGGTGCTGCCGGGCGGGGGTCCGCTGCCGGCCGGCCTCGCCGCCGCCAAGCCGATGGAGAAGGCCTGATGCGTTGGGTTATTGCACTTGCCGCCGCCCTGATCCTGGGCGGCACGGCGACCGTCGCGACGGCGGCGGAGGGCGAGCACCCGCCGCACCAGCACTGGGAGCATTCGGGCATCTTCGGCACGTTTGACCGGGCGGCCCTCCAACGGGGGTTCCAGGTCTACAACCAGGTCTGTGCCGCCTGCCACTCGATGGACATCGTCTCCTACCGGCATCTGGAGCAGATCGGCTTCACCCCGGAAGAAGTCGCCGCGATCGCATCGAGCAAGGACATCGAGGACGGCCCGGACGACAACGGGGAGATGTTCAGCCGGCCGGGCCTGCCCAAGGATCGACTGGCCGCCCCGTACCCGAACGACAATGCGGCCCGCGCGGCCAATGGCGGCGCGCTGCCGCCGGACCTCTCGGTGATCGTCAAGGCGCGGCATGGCGGGGAGGACTACATCTACGCCCTCCTGACCGGGTATGAGGAGCCGCCGGGCGACGTCGAGATGATGGGCGGCATGTACTACAACAAGTACTACGCGGGCCATCAGATCGCGATGCCGGCCCCTCTCGCGGAGGGCCTGGTCGAGTATTCCGACGGCACGCCGGCCACCACCCGCCAGATGGCGCATGACGTGTCGGTGTTCCTGACCTGGGCGGCCGAACCGCATCTGGAGACGCGCAAGCGCATGGGGGCCCAGGTGATCCTGTTCCTCCTGGTTTTCACGGCGATGATGTACGCGGTCAAGCGTCGGGTCTGGGCCGACGTCGACCACTGACGTCCGCCACGGGCGATGCCATGTCTCAAGGGGGCGCTCCGATGGGGGTGCCCCCTTTTTGATGTGTCGGGTGAGGATAGCGATGACGGACGCGATGATGGAACTCGGGCCGGTCCTGACCTTCTGGTTCGAGGAGGTGGAGGAGGCCAAGTGGTTCGACGGCGACGCGGACCTTGACGGCCAGATCGCCTCCCGGTTCCGGCAGACCTACCTCAAGGCCGCCCAGGGCCTCCTCGACGACGGTGCCACCACCGCCGCCGGGGCGCTGGCCCTTTTGATCCTCTTGGACCAGTTTCCGCGCAACATGTTCCGCGGCACCGGGCGCGCCTATGCCACCGACGAGAAGGCGCTGGGCATCGCGCGGGCGGCGTTGGCGGCCGGGTTCCCCGACAAGGTTCCGCCGCGCCAGCGCAAGTTCTTCTACGTCCCGTTCGAGCATAGCGAGGCGATCGAGGATCAGATCCTCTCGGTCCAGCTGTTCGAGGCGCTGGGCGAGGAGAAGGGCATCGACGCCGCCCATCGGCACCGGGACGTGATCGCCCGGTTCGGCCGTTTCCCCCACCGCAACATTGCCCTCAAGCGCGGCTCGACGGCGGAGGAACTGCGCTTCCTGTCGGAGAACCCAAGGGGCTTCTGAGGCCGCCTTGTCAGCGGCCGGTGAACACCGGTTTGCGCTTCTCGACGAAGGCCCGCATGGCCTCCTTCGAATCCTCGCTCTTGCCCAACTCCCCGGTCAGGTTCTGCTCGTACCGATAGCCGTCGCGCAGGCTCATCTCCTCGATCGCGTTCAGCGACCCCTTGGCCATTTTCATCGCGATCGGGCTCTTCGACGCCAGGTCGCGCGCGATGTCGAGGGCGGCATCCATCAGGCCCTCAGGCGTCGTGCACGCCTCGACCACGCCGGTCCGGTAGAGTTCCGGGCCGTAGATGCGCCGCCCGGTCATCGCCATCAGCCTGAGGCGCGAGTGCGGGAACAGGCGCATCGCGTGGCGCTGGCCGCCGAGCAGGCCGACATCGATCTCCGGCAGGCCGAGGCAGCCCTTCTCCGACGCCACCAGGATGTCGCAGGAGGCGGCGATGGCAAGCCCGCCGCCGAGGGCCGCGCCGTTGATCGCCGCCACCACCGGTTTCCGGCATTCCCGGATGGCGTGATAGCACTCCCGCGCGTTGCGGCTGTTCTGCCAGTGGTCGCCGGGTTGCGGTTCCTTTCCCGCGCGGTTCTTGATGTCGGCCCCGGCGCAGAAGACCTTGCCCGCCCCGGTCAGCACCACCGCGCGGATCGTGTCGATGTCGCTCAGCCGATCGAACATCAGCTGGATGTCGACCAGCATCTGCGCGGAATGCGCGTTCACCGGGGGGTTGTCCAGGGTGACGAGCGCGATGTGCTCCTCCACCACCTGGCATTTCACGGTTTCGAGATCGAGATTGTCCACGGCCGCCCTCCCAACATGCGTCCTTGTCGTTGACGCCATGATAGGACGGGAACCAGGGCGGGGCGCTACTGCGCAGCGTCGAGATCCGCCCGGGGGGTCACTTCCGCCGCGATCCGCTCGCCCGCACTTTGCTTTGCTCTGGCGAGATCAATCGCCATTTGAAGCCGCGTCCACCAGTCCTCAGCCGTCCCGAAGTATCTGGCGAGCCTGAGGGCAAGCTCGGCGTCAACCGGTCGGGTGCCTGCCAGCACTCCCTTGATCGCATCGGGACCGACGCCGAGATCGTGCGCGAGCGTGTCCACGTCGATACCATAGGGCTCCATGAAGTCGGCGAGCAGGACCCTGCCGCCGTGCGGGACATCTAGGGGTGCTTCAGCCGGATCCGCAACGTCAGCAAAGCCATCCGGTCTCATCCGTCGTCACCGTCAGTGATAGTCCACCAGTTCGACATCATATGCATCTCCCCCCATGAAGGCGAAACATAGGCGCCATTGGCGGTTGACGCGGATGCTCCATTGACCCGCCCGGTCACCGACCAATGCCTCGAGCCTATTGCCGGGAGGGACTCGCAGCTCCTGGATGGACTGAGCGACGTGGAGCAGCAAGAGCTTCTGGAGGGTGCGTTCGGCCAAGTCTCTGGCAATACCGCGCGGGCGGCGGCCGTTCCAGATCGCCTCGGTGCGGCGGTCGGCGAAGCTTCGGATCATCCGATACGGGTTGCCAGGAACGCAGCATTGCGCTGCCGCGCCAGGGCTGCACTCGCCGGGTGGTACCCCTTGCTCGCTTCCGTGTTGAAGCCGTGGCCGGCGCCCTCGTAGAGGTGGACCGACACCTCCGGCCGGGTCGCGCGGATCTCCTCGACCGAGGCGACCGGGATATACGGATCCTGATCCCCGAAATGGCAGATCGCCGGGCAGCGCGGCGCCTCCTCCCGGTATTTGTGGACGCGGTTGCCGTAGTAGACGATGGCGCCGTCGAGGTGCCGCGGCCCGTCCGGGTCGAGGGCTGCGGCAGCGCGCCAGACCAGCCAGCCGCCCCGGCAGAAGCCGAGCCCGGCGACCCGCGCGTCCCGCCCCAGGATGGATCGGATGTGGGCGGCGGCGGCGGCGATGTCGGCGATGACCTGGTCGTCGCTCAGCGCCTCCCACAGGCGGTTGGCGGCGGCCATGCCCTCACGGCTGTAGGGCAGGTCGACGCTCGGTGCGCCGCCGCGCGCCAGGATGTTCGGGGCGAGGGCGAGGTAGCCGTCGGCGGCATAGCTCCGCATCACCGCCCGGATGTCGTCGTTGAGGCCGAAGACCTCCGGCAGGATCACCAGCCCGCCGCGCGGACCTTCCTCAGGGCCAAGAACCCAGGCGGGAAGCGGCGAGCCGTCGGCGGTGGCGATGGCGGTTTCCGTCGGCCGGGCATGCGGCTCAGCTGGCGCGGGCAAGGTCCATCTCCCCGAGGCTGCGGTGCTGTTCATAGGTCGCGCGGTCGATGCCGAACATCACGACTCGGTTCTGCCCGACGGTGATCGTGCCTTGCCGGCGCATGCCGAGCTTCTGCAGGACCCGCTGGGCGGCGAGCCCCTCCGGATGGGTGCCGGCGATGATGCGGCTGCGCC
>CAYNIS010000029.1:0-15108 GCA_964397055.1 uncultured Rhodospirillaceae bacterium
GTTTCTGTGCCGCATCAAACATTTCATATCCGGCCCGACTCATATTCAGAAGTCTAGATCGTGCGCGGCTTGGCCGCAAGGAAAGTCGCGCAAGGCAAGGCCGGCCCGGTCAACATCCTGACCCATTGCAACGCCGGCTGGCTGGCCACGGTCGACTGGGGGACCGCAACGGCGCCGATGTATCTGGCGCAGGAAGCCGGGATCGACATCCATGTCTGGGTCGACGAGACCCGCCCGCGCAACCAGGGGGCGGCCCTCACCGCCTGGGAGCTCGGCAACGCCGGCGTGCCGCACACGGTGGTGGCGGACAATGCGGGCGGGCATCTGATGCAACACGGCCTCGTGGACATGGTCATCGTCGGATCCGACCGGACCACGGCCAACGGCGATGTTTGCAACAAGATCGGCACGTACCTGAAGGCGCTCGCCGCCCATGACAACGGTGTGCCGTTCTATGTCGCCCTGCCGTCGCCGACCATCGACTTCCGCCTCGCCTCGGGCTTCGACATCCCGATCGAACAGCGCAAGGCGGAGGAGGTGACCCATATCCTGGGTCGCACCGGCGATGGCCGCCTGGAGCGTGTCCAGCTCACCCCGGACGGGTCGCCGGCCCGCAATGACGCGTTCGATGTCACGCCGGCGCGTCTGGTCACCGGCCTTATCACGGAAAAGGGCGTGGTTGCCGCGGATCAAGCGGCGCTCAGCGGCCTCTTCCCGGAGCGGGCGGCGGCCTGATGAAACACCTGGGACTGCGCCGGGACATCATCCAGACCTGCCTGCGCATGAATGCGGAGGGGCTGAACCAGGGCACGTCCGGCAATGTTTCCGCCCGCGTGCCGGAGGGGATGCTGATCACGCCCTCCGGCGTGCCCTATCAGGACATGAAGCCCGGCCAGATCGTGACGATGGGCCTCGACGGAGCCTTCCTCGGCGGCTGGCGGCCGTCGTCGGAATGGCGCATGCACCTCGACGTCTATCGGGCGCGCGCGGAGGCCGCGGCGGTGGTCCATACCCATTCCGCCTATGCAACGGCCCTGTCCAGCCATCGCAAGGGCATCCCGGCCTTTCACTACATGGTGGCGGTCGCCGGCGGCGAGGACATCCGCTGTGCGCCCTACGCCACCTTCGGCACGCAAGCCCTGTCCGATGCGATGCTCGCCGCTCTTGAAGACCGGCGCGCCTGCCTGCTTGCCAACCATGGCCAGATCGCGTTCGGCCCGACCCTGGAGAAGGCCTATGGCCTCGCGGTCGAGGTCGAGACCCTGGCGCGGCAATACCTCATCGCCTCCGAACTCGGCGAGCCGGTGCAGCTCGACCGGCGGGAAATGGCGGAGGTGATCGACCTCTTCCGCACCTACGGCACCCAGCCGGTCAGGGATACCGACCCGCCAAAAGACGCCAACCCTTGAGGAGGCAACGCCTTGATCCGCCACCTGAAGACCGCGCGCTCCGCCGATGATCGCCGGGCCGACGACGCCCAAGTGCGCGACACGGTCGAGCGGACGCTCGCCGATATCGAGGCCCGCGGCGACGCCGCCGTCCGTGACCTGAGCTTGAAGTTCGACAGCTACGACCCGCCGTCCTTCCGCCTGACCGACGGCGAGGTCGAGGCCCTGATGGCGAAGGTCTCCGACCGGGACATGGCGGACATCCGCTTCGCCCACGATCAGGTCGTGGGCTTTGCCCGCGCCCAGCGCGCCAGCCTTCAGGATATCGAGGTCGAAACGCTGCCCGGCGTCATCCTCGGCCACAAGCACATCCCGGTGCAGTCGGTCGGCTGCTACGTGCCGGGCGGCAAGTTCCCGCTGGTCGCCGCCGCCCATATGTCGGTCGCGACGGCGTCTGTCGCCGGCGTGCCCCGCATCGTTGCGGCGACACCGCCGGTGAACGGCGCCCCGCAGCCGGCGGTGGTGTCCGCGATGAAGCTCGGGGGTGCGCACGAGATCCACATCCTGGGCGGCATCCAGGCGATCGGCGCCATGGCGATCGGGACCGAGACCATCGCCCCCGTCGACATGCTGGTCGGCCCCGGCAACGCCTTTGTGGCGGAGGCCAAGCGCCAGCTTTTCGGGCGCGTCGGCATCGACCTGTTCGCCGGCCCGACCGAGACCATGGTGATCGCCGACGAGACCGCAGCCGATGCCGAGCTGTGCGCCACCGACCTCCTGGGCCAAGCCGAACACGGCTACGACAGCCCGGCCGTGCTCGTGGTCAATTCGGAGAAGCTCGCGCGCGATACCATGGCGGAGATCGAGCGCCTGCTGGCGATCCTTCCGACGGCCGGAACCGCGGCGAAGAGCTGGCAGGACTATGGGGAGGTCATCGTCTGCGACACGCATGAGGAGATGCTGGCGGTCGCCAACGACATCGCGTCCGAACATGTGCAGGTGATGACCGATCGGGACGACTGGTTCCTGGAACACATGACGGCCTATGGCGCCTTGTTCCTCGGCCCCCGCACCAATGTCGCCTATGGCGACAAGGTGATCGGCACCAACCACACCCTGCCGACGCGCCGGGCCGGGCGCTACACCGGCGGCCTGTGGGTTGGCAAGTACCTGAAGACGCACACCTATCAGTGCGTCGTGACGGACGCGGCATCGGCCAGCCTGGGCGAGACCGGTTCGCGCCTGTGCATTCTGGAAGGCTTCGTCGGCCACGCGGAGCAATGCAATGTCCGGGTGCGCCGCTATGGCGGTCGGAACATCCCGTACGGAGCTGCCGCTGAACCGCAGGATTGAGCGAGACCGCAAAATCGTTCCGGGTGTCCCTTGCCCAAAAACCGTTGCGACATTAATTTCTGTTTGGACAGAAACATGCAGTAGGAACGGTGGCGATGATGCACAGCGTCAAGCATCTGCGGGCTGTCGGAGAGGCGTTGCAGGTGGGCCGCCGGGCCCTCATCATCGAGCGGGTGATCGCGACCGACGCGGCCGGATCGCTGTTCCGGGTCTGGGACACCGGCCGGGGGGAGGCCGCACAGGTCATGATCCCGGCACTCGCCGATGCTGGGCTCCGGGCTTCTGTCGACGTCGTGGTCGAAAGGCTCCGCTCCGACGATCTCGGCACGGTTGTCTACCGTTTCCCAGCGGGGGCCGACCCCGTTTTCCCCGCCGCCGCGCTGGCAGTCCTGCCGCGCTTCAGCGAAACCTCCAAACGGACGGTGCGGGATGCGGCGATGGCGATCGCCGTGGCCTATGCGCTGGCCTGGATGTCGGTCTTCCCGGTCGACCTGTTCGACAAGCTCTCTGATACGCCCTCCGGGCAGGTCTTTACCGGCTTTGCCGTCGTTTCCTTGGCGGCCCAGTGGTCGACCGCACTCGTCTGGCTGGCGACCCTCCTGGCCGTCCCTCGGATTCTCACTGACGCAAGCCGCGCTGGCGTGGGGCAAGCCGTTGTCGAGACCGCGGGCTGGGCCATTATCATGGCCTTGGTCCTGGTCGGAGTCTTCGTACTGGACATCGTGCTCCTGATCGCCATCGCCATGGTCATGGTGCCGCTCCAGGCCGTCCTGCCAATTGCCTCGCTCGGCTGGTCGGTTCACTTTCTGGCGATATCCGGCGCTAATGCGTGGCTGCTGGTTCGGGTCGGGGCGCATCTCTTCCGCACCTACAATCCGCTTCTGCTGCCGGAACCGGGATCGGACGCGGCCGCTCTGGAGCGCCATCAACGACTGCTGCGTCGGGCAATGACGCGCGCGGCACTCTGGGTTCTGGGCGGCCACGTCGCCGCGGCTCTGTTGCTCCCGCTCCTCATTGTGACCGTCACACCCTGGGTTTCCCCCTGGTTCCTCCCCACCGCCGCCCTCATGGCGATCACGGTCGCCGCCATGCGGCAGTCGATCGACGCCCTGCTGAGGGGGCTGGAGGCGGACGACCACCGGCCCGATCCAAAGGCTGGTGCGGCACCAGACCAGCCCCCGGCCTCGCAGGCACTCGCGGCATGACCAAGGGCTGTCACGCGATTTTCATCTGACGGTCACGTGCTCCAGGCAAGTATAGGCCCGTTTTCGAGGCACCAGAGGGATCGCCATGGCGGTCATCGAGATGGAAACGCCGGAGGCCCCGGTCCCTTCGCCTGCCGCGCCGGTCCCGGCGTCGGCGGGCCAGGGCCTCATCGTCGGCCACGCGATCACGCGCGGCAACCTGGTCCTGGTGATCGAGGCGGAGGTCGCGCGTGACCCGGCCGGGCTCCTCTATCGGGTGTGGGACACCGGCTGTGGCGAGGTAAGGCTTCTCCTGATGCCCTACGACGGGGGCGCGCGCCCGGCGGAGGGGGTATGCCCGCTGGCACGCGTCCCGCTGGTTGACGGTCGGGTCGATGGCTTCCTGCTGAAGCCAGGGATCGAGGTTGCCCGTCCCCTCGCCCTGTTGACGGTGCCGATCACAACCGACCCGATCCTGGATCTCGCCCCTGGCCTGCGCCAGCGCTTCGTCCATTGGCTGAGTGCCGTCGTCGCCACCGGTCTGGCTCTGGGCGTTCTGACGATCGGAGCGGAGTTCGAAAGCAACATCTGGTTCAGCCGCCCGGATGACCCCGACGACTTCCTGGTCGTCTGGGCGCTGCCGCTCTTGTTCCAGTGGGTCGCGGCCCCGCTCTGGCTTGCGGCCCTCCTGATCCTGCCGTGGCTGGCATCCCTGCCGGACGCGGCGCGCTTCCTTGCCGATCTGCCGCGACTGATCCTGGCTGTGATTGCCGGGGCGGCGCTGTTCGGCGGGCTCGCGATCGTCAATTTCCTGATCGCCAACCCGGTGATGACCAGCGGTCGCTTCGACCAGAGCGAGATCGGCGCCCTTCTCATCGGATGTTCGGTGCTGAACTGGGCGGTCCTTGGTCTCGTCACGCCGCGGCTCTTCCAGTTCTTCAACTGGCGACTGGTCGGCGACGGCGATGCCTGGAGGTTCCGCCCGGCAAGGGATCGGCTGCAGCGGGTGCGCCTGATCCTGAGGGCGAGTGCGGCCGGCGGGTTCCTCTTGCACCAGGCGGCGGCGGTGAGCTTCCCGATCGCCGTTCAGTCGTTGCCCTTGGTCCCGATGACCTTCATCGCCACGGCCATCTGCCTCGCCGTTGCGTCGGGCCTGATGCACCCGACCTTCCAGCATCTCAACGCGGCCCTGGTCAACGCCACCCTGGCACCGCCCAGGCTTGGTCGCGATAGGGAACCTGCTAGCCTGTCGCCATGACGACCGAGCCGCTTGCCCCCCTGGCGCCGCTGGCGCCGGAGATCGTATGGTCGCCGGCGGATGTGGCGGCGAAGTCGCCGGTGCCGCGGCTGGCCGCCGGCGCAGCCCTGAGGACCGGGCCGGGCCGGTCCCGCGTCTTCGTCATCGAGCAGATGGTGACGGCCGACCATGCCGGGGCGGTCTATCGCGCCTGGGATACCAGCCGGGGGGAGGCCGCGACGATCCTGGCGCTGGGGCCGGTCGCCCTCGGCGCGGAACTGCTCGAGCCGGTGAACTCCGCCGCAACGTTGCTGGAAACTGGCCAGGACGACATCGCCTATTACCACCTGCCGGCGAACATGCCGGTCGTGGAACCGAGTGCGTCGGTCCGCTTGGACAGCAGGATCACCGCCGAACGCAGCCTGCGCGCCCACGACACGCAGCGGCGTGTTCACCTTTTGATGCTGCTGGTCTGGGCGGCGGGCTTCGCCGGCGCGATGGCGCTCACGTCCGCCGACCCGGTCAATGCCGACGAGCTTCCGCAGACTTATGTGGGCGCCCTCATGGTGCAATGGATCACCGCACCGATCTGGCTCGCCACGGTCCTGCTCGTGCCATGGGCGGCACTGCTGAGGAGCATGGCGGAAGCCCTCCGGGACCT
Source organism: uncultured Rhodospirillaceae bacterium (assembly GCA_964397055.1). GTDB lineage: Bacteria > Pseudomonadota > Alphaproteobacteria > CAYNIS01 > CAYNIS01 > CAYNIS01. The sequence goes on from CAYNIS010000029.1 coordinate 5,824, forward strand.
GCCGCGGCTGGTGGCGGCCATCGCCCTGATCCCGGTCCTGATGGGCTGTCTTGCCGCGCTCGATATTGTCCTCGGCCTGCTTTTCTTCTGGCTCTATCTCGGCTTCTTCATTGTCGCATCCTGGCTCAACTGGTGGCTGATCGGCCGGGCGGGCACCTTCATCGTGGCGCTCCTCAACCGGCGCCTGATCGGCCGTGGCGGCTTCTGGGGCTTCAAGACCGCCGACGGCGAGCGGGCGCGCCTGCGGCGGGCCTTGGCACAGGCCGCCTTCATCAGCTTTCTCGCCCATCAGGCGGGGGCGGTGGCGACCGCGGCCATCACCGTTGCCCTGCCGGAAATGGGGGCGGTTCCCTTCGTCGCCGGGATGGCGCTGACCGGGCTCGCCGCCCTGGTCCTGACCGCCGAACGGCTGACCCGGGAACTGGGTCGCGCGCGTCTGTGGGACGCGTGGGTCCGGCCGGCTTAACCCGGGCTTGACCCTCCGGCGGGATCCGCGCTTGGCTGCCGGCAAACGACAACCAAGCCCGCCCGGGAGGCCCCCATGCGCGACGTCTACGTGATCGGCACCTATACCACCCCGTTCAAGAAGATGCCGGAGGCCGATTTCAAGCAGCTGACGCGGGATGCCTATCTCGGCGTGCTTGGGGATGCCGGCATGGACAATGGCGACCAGATCGACATCGCCTTCTACGGCAACTGCGGCATGGGATCATGGGGCCAGGCCTGCATCCGCGGCCAGGTCACCTTCACCCCGCTGGTGCGGGAGGGGCTGTTCCCGGAACGCGTGCCGATGGTGAATGTCGAGGGCGCGTGTGCGACCGCGTCGATGGCGTTCAACGGCGCGTGGAAGGACATCCTGGCCGGCCAGGCGGACGTGGCACTGGCCATCGGGGCGGAAAAGACCTTCGTCCCGGACGACCCGCAGGCGACGATGAACCTGTTCGCCCAGGGCATCGACCAGTTCGACACGCAGGAGTGGGAGGACTACTACCGCGCGGCCGGGGAGAAGGCGGGCAAGCCGTTCGAGACCGGCCCGGGGCGCACGGTGTTCATGGACACCTATGCCATGCAGGCCTGCTATCACATGAAGAAGTACGGCACGACCCAGCGCCAGATCGCGGTGGGGGCTGCCAAGAACCACAACAACGGGGCCTTGAACCCGAACGCCCAGTACCGGTTCGAGATGACGGTGGACCAGGTGATGGAGGACCGGCCGGTCAGCTTCCCGCTCACCCGCTCCATGTGCGCGCCGATCGGCGACGGGGCCGCCGCGGCGATCCTCTGTTCGGAGGACTATCTGGCGAGCCTGCCGGCGGCGGTGCGCGACCGTGCGGTCAAGGTCCGCGCGAGTGTGCTGTCCGGCGGCAAGTATCGCGACCTCGACGAGCCGGGCCTCAGCCGGGCGGCGGCGCAGAAGGCCTACACGATGTCCGGTCTGACCCCGGCCGACATCGACGTTGCCGAGGTCCACGACGCGACCTCCTTCTGCGAGATCTATCAGCTAGAGATGCTGGGCCTGTGCGAGGAGGGGGAGGGCGGCAGGTTCGTCGAGGACGGCCATACCATGCTCGACGGCAAGCTGCCGGTGAACACCTCCGGCGGGCTGGTCTCCAAGGGGCACCCGGTCGGGGCCACCGGCCTCTCGATGATCCACGAGCTGGCCGCCCAGTTGCGCGGAGAGGCCGGGGCGCGCCAGGTCAAGGGCGCGTCGATCGCGATGCAGGAGAATGGCGGCGGCGTCATGGGCTTCGACGAGGCCGCCTGCTCCGTCGTCATCCTCGAGAAGAGCTGAGGTCGTCCCAGGATTGGGCATTCGGTCCGGGTGGTCTCGCGTCGTTGCTTCCACCCGGTGGGGCTTGCGTCGCCAAAGCCGAAAGCAGGGGGGCGTGACGCATCTGCCGAGCCATTCGTTCTCCCGGGTTCGGCCCTCGCGGGCCCAGCCACCGGCCGTCAGTGACGGTGGGTTGCCATCGCATGCATGTGATAATGCTCTGACGACAGGGAGTGGCAGAAGCGGTTGACCAGCGGGGAGAGCTTCTCCGCGATCTCCCGCGGGGCGTCCTGGGTGCCGCGCAACGTCTCCATCGCGGCCTCCGTGCGTGAGCGCAGGGCGGTGAGGTCGTGGTCGACGAACTCTCCCCCCTCCACCACCAGTCGCCCGCCCACCATGACGCGGGTTACGGCTGTCGCGTCCTCCGCCATCACCAGCTGGATGAGGGGGTCGTTCATCGGAAACCAATGGATGTGGCCGAGATCCAGGAACACGAGGTCCGCCTTGTAGCCCGGGGCGATCCGGCCGAGGACGCCGTCGAAGCCCAGGGTCTTGGCGGAACCGGCCGTCGCCGCGTGGAAGGCCTGGTGTGCTGACACCCATTGGTCCGGGTCATGGCTGCGCAGACGGGAGGCGAAGGCGGCGAGGCGCAGGGCTTCGAACATGTTCTGATTGTCGGCGCATTGCGGGCCGTCGGTGCCGACGCCGAGCGTGACACCCCGGGTGATCAGGTCATGGGCGCGGGCTACACCGGACCCGAGGCGCATGTTGCTGCCGGGATTGTGAGCGATCGCCGCCCCCCGGTCCGCCAGGATCGCGATGTCGTCGTCGTCCAGCCACACCCCATGGGCACCGGTGAAGCGTTCCGTGATGAACCCCAGCGCATCTAGATGCCGGGTCAGGGTCTTGCCGTAGACACGCGGGCCGGCAATCGCCTGCGGTTTCGATTCCGCCAGGTGCATGTGGAGGGCGAGGCCGTGTTCCGCCGCCAGATCCCGGCTGCCGGTGATGAAGTCGTCTGAGCAGTGGAGAGGGATGGTGGGGGCTAGTGCCGGGCGGATGCGATCGTGGGGATGGCGCCAGTTGGCGATCACCTCCCGACACGCCGCGAGGCTCTGCTCGTACGGCGCCATCTGGAAGCGCTCGACCACGCCTCTCAGCGGATCGGGCAGGGCATCGGCCAGCCCCGGAACCGACTGGTAGAAGCTGCGGTCCGCCATCATCGGGGCGATGACCGCGCGCATGCCGGCGTCGTTGTAGGCCTGGGCGACCGCCGCCAGTCCCTCGACCGTCGGCGACGGGAACTCGCCATAGAGATCGTAGCAGGCGGTACAGCCCTTCTTCAGCATCTCGAGCGCGCCGAGGAGGGCCGACAGGTACTTGTGCTCCAGCCCCCGGGTGCCGGTCAGCCAGCCCCCGGCATTGAGAAGCAGTTCCAGGGTCCAGCGGTCGCCTGACCCGCGCGCCAGCGCCCCGGTGCCGTGGGTATGGGCGTTGATCAGGCCCGGGATGATCAGCCGGTCGGCGGCGTCGACGCTGGCAGCCCCTTCCGGCACCGGCAGGCCCGGCGGGCCGATCTCCCGCACCGTGTCGCCGTCGATCAGGATATCGGCGAAGGGGGCGTCGGTCTTGTCGGTGTCGAGGACGCGGCCGCCCCGGATCACGGTCATGGTCATCGGTGGCGGGGTTCCCTGGCGGCGGACGGATGGACGCCAAGCATGGCCCGCCCGGGGCGTTGCGCCAAGGGTTGGGAGCGATCCGACGTCATGGCGGTGTTTGACCGAAGCATCTAGGATGATCTCTCGGAAGAGATGGGGGACGAGAGCCATGGCCGGGGTGAAGCAGTTTTCCGAGGCCGAGGCAATCGACCGCATCACCGCCGTGTTCTGGGAACGCGGCTACGAGGCAACCTCGATTGATGATCTGGTCGCCGCGACCGGGGTCAAGCGCGGCAGCCTCTACAACGCGTTCGGCGGCAAGGACGCCATGTACCGGCGGGCGCTGGAAGCATATTGCGACCGGCACGAAGCCCCTCTCTTGGCCGCGCTCAACGCCAATGACGATGTCCGCGTCGGCTTGCGGGCGATGCTGGAATTGCAGCTTGCCGACCTCGGTCGCGACGGGCGCCCGTCCGGCTGTTTCGTGACCTTCGCCGGCATAGACGGGTCGGAAGCCGCCCAGCCGGTCAGGAAGCAGGCGCGCCAGACCGTCCGGGCGATGGGGATGGTGCTTTATGATCGCCTGCGCCGGGCGCAGACCCGCGGGGAAATCGCGGCGGACGCCGATCCGCGGTCGCTTGCCTGGTACTTCGTCACCGTCTCCCGCTCGCTGCCGGTCATGCACCGCCTGATCGGCGACGACGCGCATCTCTCGGCAGTGATCGAGACCGCCCTCAAGGTGCTGGATCAGCCGGACCCCGTCGTCAAATCTCCGGAAGCAGGTCGCGCAGCGCCTTGACCGTGCGCGGCAGGTTTTCCCGCCTGAGGCCCGTCAGGTAGGCGTGGGTGTCCTTGGGTCTCAAGCTGAGGCTCAGCCGATGGGCGCGCGCCGCGGCGGCTGCCTCCACCGGTGCCTCGGCGAAGATCGAGGCGATGAACGCATCCGGGCCGATCGGGATGACACCGTGGCGCGCCAGGCGACGCGCCGGGAAGTCCTTGAGATTGCGGGTGACGATAACGCCCGCCTGACCGCGGATCGCGGCCGCCAGCACGTGTCGGTCGTCAAGATCGCGCAGCATCAGCTTGTCGATCAGGGGCTCGAAGCCCTCGACCGTCGCTTGCGGAAAGGCCGCGTCCATGAGGTCGCGCAAGCCGCCGAGATCGGGCGGGGTCAGGGTCAGGCTGGTGCGCAGATGGGCGCGCATCCATTCGGTATGGATCATCGCCGACCAGCGCGGCGAGAACAGGTCGGCGTCCGCGAGCCGCAGCAGGAGGTTCCTGAGCCGTGCCGGGTAGAGCACGTTGGCATCGAGGACGGCGACGGTGCCGATCACGGCTCCAGACCCAGTTCCTGGTCGCGCCGGGCGAGCCGGTCGAGCAGGGCCGCTCTCGCCCCTGCCTGCGGCCCGCACGCGAACGGGGCGGCCGAAGCCGCCCCGTCGTCCCGATGCTGCACGCCGTCGCGCACAGCACCGATTTCTTCAGACCTGTCAGGCTCGATCACATCGCAGCCTTGCGGGCCTCTTCCAGCCACATGTCCCAGTCCGCCTGGTTGTCGGCGATCCACTCGTCGACGTGGCGGGCGATGTCCTTGGGGCTGTCCTCGCCCTCGTTCATCAGGAGGTTCTGGGCGTTGACGTCACCGACCGGAATCTCGACCAATTCGAAGAACTTGGCGGCCGCCGGGTTGGCCTCCAGGAACTCCTTGTTGGCGACCACGCGCTGATCGTTGATCGCGAAGCCCAGGTTGCGGCCGTCCGGCAGGGTCGTGTCCGCCTCGCTCCGCTCGTTCGGGAGAGAGGTGAACGGGACGGTCAGCCAGACCACGTCCTGGTCCGGGCGCAGCACGCCCGACAGCCACAGCGGGGTCCAGGTGTAGTACAGGATCGGCTCGTCGTTCTCGAAGCGGGCGATGGTGTCCGCCATGATCGCGAAGTAGCTGCCCTGGTTGTGGTTGACGGTGTCGCGCAGCTCATAGGCGTCGAGCTGGTGTTCGATCACGCGCTCGCAGCCCCAGCCCGGGTTGCAGCCGGTCAGGTCGGCCTTGCCGTCGCCATCGGCGTCGAACAGCTTGGCGATTTCCGGATCGGCTAGGTCGTCAAAGCTGTCGATGTTGTTGGCATCGGCGGTCGCCTTGTCGATCAGATAGCCCTGCAGCGAGCCGGCGATCAGGGTGCCGACCTTGGCGAGGGCATCGTCGCCGCCCGAGTTGTTGTAGAACTCGGTGTGCAGCGGGTCCCAGTGCACGGCCGTGACGTCGATGTCGCCGGTGCCGAGCGAGACGTGCATGGTGGCGTATTCGATCTCCAGCACGTCTTCCAGCTCATAGCCGAGGGCTTCCAGCCCCTTGCCCACGATCTGGGTCTGGAACGCCTCTTCGGCGATCGAGCTACGCGCCATGGTCACCGACATGCCCTTGCCCGGCATCATGTCGTCAGCAAGCGCGCTGTTGGTAACGGCAGCCCCCAACAGGATGCCGGCAGCCAGGGCAAACGGGCAGGCCGCCCAGTCATGCAGAACCTTCACGGCATTCTCCCTTTGAGTTCTTCGATCGCTGGTGCCGTCGTCGAATGGCCCGACGGCGGAGCCGAAACAAGTCGCTGAACCGCGGCCGCCCCCAGGGATGGCCATGGACCGGTCAGGACTCGCCCTTGATCAGCTCGCCGCCGGACGCGTTCGACGACTGCTGAGATTTCCGAATGAAGTCGAGCACCAGGGCCGCCGGCCCGTTCTCGTACCAGTGCACCCAGCCGCGCTCCTTCGGGCTCATGCCCAGCGCCTGGGTCAGCCGGTCGAGGACGATGGCCAAGAGGACGATGCCGATGCCGCCGACGACCGCGAGGCCCATGTCCAGACGGCCGATGCCGCGCAGCACCATCTGGCCCAGACCGCCGACCGCGATCATCGACGCGATCACGACCATCGACAGCGCGAGCATCAGGGTCTGGTTGAGGCCGGCCATGATGGTCGGCATCGCCAGCGGCAACTGGACCTTGAACAGGAGCTGGAACGGGGAGGCCCCGAACGCGTGGGAGGCTTCGATGACGTCGCCCGGAACCTGGCGGATGCCGAGGTTGGTGAGCCGGATCAACGGCGGCAGGGCGAAAATGATTGTGACCACGACACCCGGGGCATTGCCGATGCCGAACAGGATCACGATCGGCACCAGATAGACGAAGGCCGGTGTGGTCTGCATGGCGTCCAGGATCGGCCGCATGATCGTCTGAGCGGTGTTGCTGCGCGCCATGACGATGCCGATCGGGATCCCGAGAATGCAGCAGAAAAGCACCGCCGTAATCACCAGGGCGAGGGTGTCCATCGCCTCCGACCACGCACCGATCAGGCCGATCACCATCATCGCGGCGAAGGCCATCAGGCCGGTGCGAAGCGTGGCCAACTGCCAGCCGAGCAGGAAGAACACGATGACGACCACCGGCCACGGCGTCTCGGCCGTGACCCAGTTGACCCAGTCGAGTGTCCAGTCCACCGGTTCACGCATCGCCTGGAAGAAGGCGCGCGATTCCCGAAGGCCACGCACCCAGGCGTCGACCGTCTCGTCCACCGGGATGGTGGCGTCGTCGAACAGGTCGAGAAGGGTAAGGTTTTCGCCGTCGGCCATGATCGGTCGTCCCGGTTACTGAGCGGCTTCCGCCGCGATATCCGTATCAGTCGCTTCCGCACTGCCGGTGAGGGAGCCGTCGAGGGTCTCCAGAAGCAGGGTCGGGGAGATCGCCCCCTTGTAGTAGCCGTCATCGTCGATCACCGGGATCGGCATGGCGGAATTCGCGACCCGGCCGAAGGTATCCGCGATCGGTGTTGTCACATGCAGCGGCGTGATGTCCGGCATGAACGCTTCGTGCAGTTCTGGGTCGCGCTTGGCGCTGAGGGTCTCCGCCAAGGAATGCGCCGAGACAACGCCGTGGTACTTCCAGCGCTTGTCGATCACCATGCCGTAGGGACGGTCGAACTGGCGCAGGCGCAGGGCAGCGGCCCGGACCCCATGGTCGAACCGGTCGACGATCGTGACCTGTTCGCGCTTGCAGATATCGCCCGCGGTCAGAACCTTGGTGATGTCGACGTCCTTGAAGAAGGAGGCGACGTATTCATCCGCCGGGTTCGACAGGATTTCGTCGGGCGTGCCGATCTGGACGATCCGCCCGCCTTCCATGATCGCGATACGGTCGCCGATCCTCATCGCCTCGTTGAGGTCGTGGCTGATGAAGATGACGGTGCGCTGCTGCGTCGCCTGCAGTTGCAGGAGTTCGTCCTGCATTTCCGTCCGGATCAGCGGGTCGAGTGCTGAGAACGCTTCGTCCATCAGGAGGATGGCCGGGTCATTGGCGAGCGCGCGGGCAAGGCCGACGCGCTGCTGCATGCCGCCGGAAAGGGCGCTCGGGTAACTTGCATGGCGATCGGCGAGGCCGACCTGTGCCAGCGCCTGCATCGCGCGGTCGCGGCGGACGGAGGTGGAAACCCCCGCCAGTTCCTGGCCGAACGCGGCGTTGTCGAGCACGGTCATGTGCGGCATCAGCGCGAACGACTGGAACACCATGCTCATCTTTTCGCGGCGCAGCTGTCGCAGGGCCTGCTGGTCCATCTCGACGATGTCGTCGCCGTCGATGGTGATGCTGCCCGCGGTCGGCTCGATCAGTCGATTGAGCAGCCGCACAAGCGTCGACTTGCCGGAGCCCGAGAGACCCATGACGACGAAGATTTCGCCCTCGCGCACGGCGAAATTGGCATCCCTCACGCCGACGGTCTGCCCGGTCGCCCGGAAAATCTCGTCCTTGTGGGCGCCTTCACGCAACATGCGCATGGCGGTCTCCGGGTCGTTCCCGAAAACCTTGTAAACGTTGGATACTACCAGTCGGTCGGTCATCGCCGTCGCTCTGCGCGCCGCAACTCGGAGGTTGTCGGCATTGCGGTGATTCGGTTGACGCTTGAGTAAAGCTCACCTCGTATAGGCTCATCCCCCAGCATCGTCAAACCGTCGGCTGGGTCCAAGACCCCGTCCGGATGAGTTCTTGACCCAAACCCTCCCAATACCGGGGTGTCAAGAGTTGACCAGGCTATTGATCGGTGCTGGCGAATTGTTTGAAGAAGGCCGACTTTGTCTTTCTCCACGATGCTGCAGAGGGCAATACTTGTCGGCTCAGGTTGGTTCCTTCACATTTGAGTAAACAGCCGAGCTGCCATCGCCAAGGGTCCGCCGACTCGGGTCCACGTCGTCGAGATCGACTCGTTTTTCCGTCATCCGCTCGGGCAAAGGCGCTTCCACGGAGATCGCTGCGCGTGACGGGTAGAGCGGGATCGACAGGTGTGCGGCGTGAAGCATCAGCCCGCCCGGCTCGCCGGCGCCGTAGAGCGTGTCGCCGAAGATCGGGCAGCCGAGATGGGCCAGATGCACGCGCAACTGGTGGGTGCGGCCGGTTGCGGGGGCAAGTTCCAGGAAGGTGAGACCGTGCCCGCCGGCGATCACCCGATAGTCGGTGACGGACGGCTGGCCATCGTTGCGGACGGCCATGGTCCAGCCCCCGCCCTTGCGGTCGATCTTGGCGAGCGGGGCGTCGATCCGCCCGCCGGGCGCCGGCGGGACGCCCGCAACGATCGCGAGGTAGGTCTTGCCGACCCGACCGTCCTGGAACAGCCGGCCGATCTTCCTCAGAGCCTTCGGGTGCCGACCGAGGATCAGGCAGCCGGAGGTGTCGCGGTCCAGCCGATGGGCGAGTGCCGGCGGCCGCGGCAGGCCGAAGCGCAGATGCCGGGCCCAGTCCTCCACCGTCACACCGCCGCCGGGGCCGGCGTGGACCGGAATGCCCGCCGGCTTGAACACGGCCAGAAAACGTTCGTCCTCAT
>CAYNIS010000029.1:15118-15574 GCA_964397055.1 uncultured Rhodospirillaceae bacterium
AATGCCCGCCGGCTTGTCGATGACCAGCATCAGCCCGTCGCGATAGAGGACCAGCGCCTCGATCTCGGCCGGGGTGGGATGCGGCTTCACCGGCTTTGCCCCTGTCGCCGGGCGAGCGTGCGCCTACCTATTGGCTGAGACCGGATGTCGTCTGAAGGGAGCAGTCTTGCCATGAGTAACATCGTCGAGTTTCCGCGCGGGGGACGCGCAGCCGCGGATGAGGATAGCGATCACCTGAACGTGCTGGGCGAGAAACTGGTCCCCTGTTCCTACGACCCGATGACCGGCTTCTACCGCAATGGCTGCTGCGAGGTGGGTGACGAGGATTTCGGCGTCCACGCGGTCTGTGCGGTGGTGACGGAGGAGTTCCTGGCGTTCTCCAAGGCCCAGGGCAACGACCTGTCGACGCCGCGCCCGGAATTCGGCTTTGACGGGCTCAAGCCCGGCGACCGCTGG
>CAYNIS010000030.1:0-15452 GCA_964397055.1 uncultured Rhodospirillaceae bacterium
GCATCGTCATGCGGGCCGATCTCGAGGAGCTCTCGCCCCAGATCGCCGCCGCCAGAGTTTCGGCGGTCGCGCGCAGCCCGGTCATCGATCGGTGTCCCGGCCAAGGCCGAGGCCGTGGCGGTCGCGCGCGGCCTCCGCACTTTCATAGCCGGCGTCCGCATGGCGCAGGATCGCAAGGCCGGTATCGCCGTCGAGCACCGCCTTCAGGCGCTCCCCGGCGAGGGCCGAGCCGTCGGCGACCGCTGTCTGCCCGGCACTCTGATAGCGCTGGGCGCCGTTGTGGAGGGCGACGAGGTCGGCGCCGTTGGCACAGGCGAGCAGCGCGTTCAGGAGCGGCCAGTCGCTGATCGCCTCGCTGCCGTCCTTCATCCGCTCGGTTTCCCGGAACGGATTGGTGACCGACCCGCCGTCGAGATGGTCGCGGGTGAAGGCGACCGGCCCCTTCAGGCGGCCTTCCGCCACCGCCTGGTTGACGCGCACGGAAAGGCGCGAGCGTTCGCCGTGGCCGAGCCAGCCGATGCGTGCCGGCAGTCCCTGGAACTTCACATGCTCGCGCGCCCGGCCGATCCAGTCGACGATCGGGTGGTCGTTGCCGAAGCTCTCCAGGACCAGGGCGTCGATCTCGTCGATGTCCTTGGCTTCGCCGGACGCCGCGACCCAGCGGAACGGGCCGATGCCCTCGCAGAACAGCGGGCGGATGAACAGCGTGACGAAGCTCTCCAGGTCCTTGGCGTCGGGAAAGCCATAGTCGGCCGCCCTGAGGCGCAGGCCGTTGCCGTACTCGAACACGATCGCACCGCGCTCACGGAACTGAAGCAGGCATTTGGCGTGGTCGATCAGGCACGCGCGCGATCGTTCGGCGACCGTATCGGGGTCGGTCTTGCGCAGCGCATCGGCCTCCTCCGGGCTCATGCCGACGGGGATGTAGCCGCGAAAGGGATCGGTGATGGTCTGGTCGGTGACGATGTCGGGCGTGATGCCGCGCCGGATCAGTTCGCCATGGACCTCGACCGCGTTGCCGACGAGGGCGACGGACAGCGCATCCCCCGCCGCGCGGGCCGCGTCGATCCAGCCGAGAGCCTCGTCCAGGTTCTCCGTCATGCGGTCGAGATAACCGCTGTCAAGCCGGCGCTGGATGCGGTCGCGGCGCGGTTCCACCACCAGGATCGCCGCCCCCGCCATCTTGCCGGCGAGCGGCTGCGCCCCGCCCATGCCGCCGCAGCCGGCGGTCAGGATCATTCGGCCCTTGAGCGAGCCGCCGAAGAACTGGTGGGCGGCGCCGACGAAGCTCTGATAGGTGCCCTGGAGGATGCCCTGGCTGCCGATGTACTGCCAGGCGGCGGCGGTCATGCCCGGCAGTACGGTCAGGCCCGCGCGCTCATGCTCGAAGAAGCTCTGCTCCTCGCCCCAGCGGCCGAGGATGTTGCCGTTGGCCATGATCACGAGCGGGGCGCGCGGATGGCTTCGGAACCGCGCCACCGGGCGGCCCGACTGCATGACCAGGGTCTCGTCCTCGTCCAGGTCCTTCAGGACCTTGGAGATACGATCGAAATCGTCCCAACTGCGCGCGGCCCGGGCCCCGGTGTAGATCACCAGGTTCTCCGGATCCTCGCCGTTCTCCAGGTTGTTCTCGAGCAGGCGCAGGATGGTTTCCTGTCGCCAGCCGCGGCAGCGCACCTCGCCGCCGCGCATCGCCGTGATCCCCCGCGCCATCGTCCTCGTCTCCCCGCCGTCTCCTGCCGGTCCCAAGTCTGCATGGGGGTGCGACAGCTTGGCAACGGCGGGGTTGGCAACCGCGCGGGGATCGGATCGTCAGGCGGCATCCTTCTCGAGGAAACCCGGGCGCTTCGGACGCGGCGTCTGGGCGGCGTCCTCGGCCTCTTTCTCGGCCTCGAAGTTGTCGCGCAGGGTCTTGGTCATGTTGATCGTGCTCGCCATCAGGAGCACCGACGCCATGCCGAGATAGCCGCGTACCCAGTGATCCTCGATCGGCAGGTAGTAGATGCCCACGCCCATCAGCGTGATGGCGAGCGCGAAGGAGGCGTAGCAGAAGAAGACCCAGGCCGGAGAGTGCTGCGGTACCATGGTCGTTGTCCCTCAGTGGTTGACCGATACCGAACAGATAGCGGCACGCGGGCCCGGGACGCGGGCCACCGATCGCAACAAGCGGGAGCGTTGCTCTCAGTCGGAAGAGCGCGTGCCCGAGCGGGCCGCGGCCAGGATCGGCGGCTCGGCACTCACCGCCTGGATCGAGAGGCCGGCCAGCTTCTTGTAGCCGGTGGCGTGGTCGACCAGGGCCTCATGCGGCATGACGTCGGCGATGTCGGCGAAGCGCCCGCCGCAGCGGTCCTCCACCACCTGCAGGACCTTGGCGGGATCCTGCGTGCAGTTGGCGAGCACGATGCGGTTCGACGCCGCGCGCACGCGGGTGTCGAACAGGCTCAGCGCTTCCGGCGTCACACCCGCCTCCCGGAACGCGAGGCCGAGGCGACGGGCGTCGAGCACCGCCTGCGTGCCGCCGTTGGACCCGGTCGGATAGGCCGGGTGGGCGGCATCCCCCATCAGCGTGACGCGACCGAACGACCAGCGCGGCAGGGGATCGCGGTCGACCATGGGGTATTCCAGCACCTCCGCCGAGCGGCCGACCAGGGACGGGAAGTCCAACCAGTCATAGGCCCAGTCCTCGAACCGCGGCAGGAAGGCGTCCGGCCGAACGGCACGGTTCCAGTCGGTGCGGCCGTCTTCCCGCGCCCGGTCGACGGTCAGCTCCGCGATCCAGTTGATCTCAGCCTCGCCGGTCGAGGGGTCGCCGGAGGAGATCGGGTAGGCGACGACGCGCTGGGTGTCGTGGCCGATGATCGCCATGGTTGCCCCGGTCCGGAACGCCCGCGCCTTGGCCGTGCCGCGCCACAGCATCCGGCCGTCCCACACCGGCGGTCCCTCCCCCGGATAGAGCTGGGCGCGCGTGGCGGAATGGATGCCGTCCGCCGCGATCAGCACCGCCCCCGTCTCGATCCCGGTGTCGCCGGTCTGCGCCTGCGTCAGGTGAAGGCGGACACCGACGTCGTCCTGGTCGAAGCCGGTCGCCCGCCAGCCGGTCACCACTGCCTCCGGCCCGGCGCGCTCGACCAGGGCCCGAAGCAGCATCATGTGGAAGCGTCCGCGATGGACCGAGTACTGCGGGAAGGCGTAGCCCGCCGCCCGGCCGCGCGGTTCCGCCCAGACCTCCAGCCCGAAGCGGGTGAAGAGCGCGAACTCCCGGGTCTCGATGCCGATCTCCGGCAGCTTCTCCTCGAACCCCATGGCGAAGAGCTCACGCACCGCCGGCGGCTGGATGTTGATGCCCACACCCAGCGGGCGCGGGGCCGACACCTGCTCGAAAACGCGGAACGGCAGGCCGAGCTGGTGGCAGGTGAGGCCGAGGGCGCAGCCGGCAATCCCGCCCCCTGCGATCAGGATCATCGGCCAAGACCCCTATAGCGGCGGGTCGACCAGATGGGTCGCGAACTCGGCGGGGGAAATGATCTCGATCAGTTCCAGATCGTCGGAGTGGCGGATCTCCCGATGCCGGATGCCGGGCGGCTGCAGGACGGCGGAGCCGGCGCGCAGGGTCTTCCGCCCCTGGCCCTCGTATTCGAAGATCACCCAGCCCTTTAGCACATAGACCATCTGGAAGTCGAGATCGTGGACGTGCCAGGAGCCGTCGCTCTCTAGGCCCGGTACCGCGCGGATGACATGGGCACCGAACCTGCCGGCCGTGCCCGCCTTGATGCCGAGGTCGCGGTATTCGAAGAACGGGCGCAGGCCGTCCGCCTCGAACGCGCTGTCATCGGCCTGGGAGACGACGAACGCCTGCCCTTTCCACAAGCTCGGAACCTCGGTCGATACGGCTGCGGACACGGCCGGTCTCCTTGGCAGCTGGCGGGCTTCACACGCTGAAGGTAGCGGACACTCACCGGTGTCGCCAGCGCGCGGTGCCCGAAGGAAAGATTCACCCAGAAGAGAAATCCGGGTAGCTTTAGGAACTCCAAGGAATTGATGAAGTCCGGGTCCATGTTGGAAAGACCGCAGAGGCAAGAGCTAACCGCCGACAAGCTCGATCGCTTGCGGTCTCTCGCGCGCCTGGGCGGGACCATTGCCACGAAATTCGGCGCTGACGGCGCGCTGTCCTTCGACCTCCCGGCCGACGTCGTGGCAAAGCTTGTGCAAATGCTGGAGGTCGAGGTCAGCACGGCAAGCACCCCCGACCCTGGGACGCGGGAAACCGGGCTGATGGACCTTGCCCGCCTCGGACAGGAATTCGACGCCGCGTGAGCGACCGGACGACGGCACCGGTTGCGGTCCTCGATGCCAACGTCCTCTACCCATTTCGCCAACGCGACATCCTTCTGACCTTCCAGGATGCCCGCCTGATCGAGGCCCGCTGGACGGAAGAGATTGTGCGCGAGTGGACAGGCGCCCTTCTCGGAAGGAAGCCGTGGATGACGGAAAGCTTGGCCACTCAGGTGAGCATCATGCGATCGACGTTTCCCTCCTGCTGGGTCACCGGCCATCAGGGTCTCGCCGGAAAGCTGACTCTTCCCGACCTTGGCGACCGCCATGTGCTCGCCGCCGCGATCACAGCGCAAGCAGACTTCATCGTGACCCAGAACCTTCGGGACTTTCCGGCCGAGACTTTGGCACCCCTCGGTTTGAGAGCCGCCAGTGCCGACGCTTTCCTCGCATCGGTTTGCGACCAACGGCCGTCGGATTCAGCGAAGGCCCTCGAAGCGGTCCGTCTGCGATACCGGAACCCGCCTTACTCGGCGGAGGAGTTTGTCATCGATCTCGTCCGTAAAGGTCTTCCGAAACTGGCGTCCCGAGCCTATGGGTTCGAGGCTCGACCGGACGACTTGTCGCCCTGAAGCCCGAGGGCGAACCGGACGGCTGACACCGAGAGCTGATCAATGGTGAGCGGGTGGATTTGTTGCCGATGCCGGTTCTCCGCTGGCAGAGCCCTGGGCCTACGGCCGCAAGCAATACGCCCGGCCCTAGCTAGGGCCGGGCGCGACAGATGCCGACGGCGGATGCCCGCCTCAGGTAATGGAGGCCTGGTAGATGCTGTCGATGGTCGCCCCGATGGTGGCGTTGAAGTCGTCGTCCGACTGCTGGGCCGACAGGCCCTCGACCAGGGCCCGGGAGAAGGAGGCGATCAGGCCCTTGTTCTGGGCGAGCTTCTGGTTCGCCTCGTCCCGGGCATAGCCACCGGACAGCGCGATCACGCGCAGCACCTTCGGGTGGTCCATCAGATCGCGGTAGAGATCGGTCTTGGTCGGGATCGAGATCTTGATCATGACCGGGGCCGAGACGGTCTCCAGGCCGGCGGCGAGTTCGGCCTTCAGGATGTCCTCACAGGCGGCCTTTTCCGGCGCGGTGATGGTCACCTCCGGCTCCAGGATCGGCACCAGGCCATGCGCCAGGACCTGCTCGCCGACCTCGAACTGCTGGGCGACGATGGCCTTGATGCCAGCCTCGTTCGGCTCATCGATCACCGAGCGTTCCTTGGTGCCGAAGATGCCCTTGTCGACACCGCGCTTCAGAAGGTCGTCGAGGCCCGGCATCGGCTTCATCATCTTGACGCCGTTGGCGGCATCGGCGAGGCCCTTGTCGATCTTCAGGAACGGCACGACGCCGCGGTCCTGCCAGATGAAGTCCGGGGCCGACTTGCCGGCGATCATGCCGTCCATGGTGCGTTCGAACAGGATGGCGCCGATCACCTTGTCGCCCTGGAAGGCCGGGGCGGAGACGATGCGGGTGCGCATCTTGTGCATCAGTTCGAACATCTCCTCGTCGTTCGACCAGGCGTCCGGGGTGATGCCGTATTCGCCGAGCGCCTTCGGCGTCGACCCGCCGGACTGATCGAGGGCGGCGACGAAGCCGGGCTTCTTGTGCATCTGTTCGGTCTGCGCGGGATTGCCCATCTCTCAACCTCCTCCTTCATGATCCATGTCGGGTCGGACGGCGCGCCAAGCGCTTGGCCGCCGATCAGGCTTCGGACTGGAGCGGAAAGGGCCCCATGAAGGGGCCCCCCGTCAACTGCCTCGCGGCGGTCGCGGTCCAGATTCGCTCGCGGCCAGGAACCCGCGCCCGTCACGTCCCCGGGGTTGCCCCGGGGGCATGGCGTCACCCGCGGCGCCAGGCGCCCGGGATCAGCATGTTGGAGCCGATCAGCTTGAACCGCTTGTCCTCCGACACCTTGGCGAGCTCGACCAGGGCGTAGAGGAACTCGGCGGCGTTGGTCGTCTCCCAGAACCAGGTCGTGACCTGCTTCGACGACGGGTTGCCGCGGTTGTTGCCCGCCGCTTCCAGGTAGAACGCCTTCAGATCGTCGACCGCATAGCGCATCAGCTGGGCGGTCGAGACCCCCTCCATCGACGACTCCGGCATGCCGCCGTCGTGGATGGCGAAGAGGAGGTCCAGGATCTGCTCCAGGTCCAGCCGGCTGACACCCATCGTCGTGCGCGAGGCGCGGCTGACCACGGCGATGTGCTTGGGCCGAAGCAGGCGTATCTCCTCCTCCACCTTGGCGCGGAAGTCGGCGGAGGAGGCTCCCGCCGCAAGCTTCGACGGCAGGCCGTCCGGCGGCGTCCAGCCCGGATCGGGCTGATGTCCGGGCGCTTCCTCCGCATAGTCGAGGATGGCGCCATGTTCCGGCTGGTCGACCAGCAGGTTCAGCGCCGCCGTCAGCACACGGTGCTGGAACGCCTTGTCCCCCGGCTCGCCCAGCGGCCGGCCGAGCTCATAGGGCACCCAGAGGCTGCGCGGCGGGCCGACCTTTTCCGAATGAAGCCTGACCAGGCTGACCACCGTCGTCGCCAGCCCCTGATCCTCGAGATAGTGTGCAAGTGCGCTCACGGCGCGCGTGCAGAACGGTCAAACGGGGATCAGGGCAACCGTGTCGACGCCGTCGGCCTTCAGGAGATCCGCGACCTCCTTCGCCTTGGCTTCCATGTGCTCGGGCGCGGTCGCGCCCATGAACGAATAGTGGGTCGGGCCGACCGAGCCGATCGCCCCTTCCGCCGCCAGCTCGTTCAGCCGGTCGATCGGGAAGGCGACATTGATGTCGCGCTGATAGCCGGTGCGGTCGTAGTTGACCGACACGTGGCTCATGATGATGTCGGCGGCCGGGGTCATCGACGGGATCGCGCGGTAGTCGCGATCGCCGGCGGCGAACGGCTTGTCCGCGCGAAGATGGATCCCGGCGGAGGAGACGATCGCCACCCGCCTTTCTGCCAGCGGCGGTCCCGCGACCCACGGCTTGGTCGAGAAGCTGACGCATTCCAGCTCCTCCAACGCCTTGCGGGTACGGGGCGCCACGTCTTCCATGCGCGCCATTCTCTCTCCTTCTCGGGTGTCGAAACGGTTCGCCGCGGACTGTAACGGTCGTTCCCCGGCTGTCAAACCGCTAACGGCGACGGTCCCCGGCCCGACGGCCTTGATCAACCGGGCGGGCATGGGGCTTGCTAGCCTGGGACAAGGACACGGCAAGGGGCAGGAATGATGCAGGAACTCGATCTGGTGATCCGGGGCGGCCGGGTGGTGACCGCGACCGAGGACATGATGTGCGATGTCGGCGTTGCCGGCGGCAGCGTCGTGGCGCTTGGCGCGGACCTGCCCAGGGCCGCCCGGGAGATCGACGCCGCCGGGCGCCTGGTGATCCCGGGCGGGGTCGAGGGCCATTGCCATATCGAGCAGGAGTCGTCAGGCGGCCTGATGAACGCCGACGACTTCTATACCGGCACTGTTTCCGCCGCGTTCGGCGGCAACACGACGATCATGCCGTTCGCCTGCCAGCACCGCGGCCAGTCCCTGCGCCAGGTGGTGGAGGACTACCGCGCCAAGGCCGGGCCCAAGGCGGTCATCGACTATGCCTTCCATTTGATCATTTCCGACCCGACCCTGCCGGTTCTGGGGCAGGAACTGCCCGCCCTGATCAAGGACGGCTACACCTCCTTCAAGGTCTTCATGACCTATGACCTCCTGAAGCTGGACGACTACCAGATGATGGATGTCATGAACGTCGCCCGGCGCGAGGGCGCGCTGACCATGATCCATGCGGAAAACCACGACATCATCCGCTGGATCACCGACCGGCTGATCGACCAGGGCTACCGCGACCCGAAATACCATGCCGTCGCCCGCGCCCGGATCGCGGAGGGAGAGGCGGTCAACCGCGCGATCTCCATGTCGCGCTTCATGGATGCGCCGATCCTGATCGTCCACGTCTCCTACGAGGAGGCGATGGAGGAGATCCGACGCGCCCAGACCGCCGGCTTCAAGGTGTTCGGGGAGACCTGCCCGCAATACCTGTTCCTCACTGCCAAGGACCTCGACCTCGAGGGCTATGACGGGGCGATGATGGTGTGCTCGCCGCCGCCGCGCGACGAATACAGCCAGCAGGCGATGTGGCGCGGCATCCAGAACCACACCTTCGCGATGGTGAATTCCGACCACGCGCCGTTCCGCTTCGACGACAGCGGCAAGTTCGCCAAGACCCGCACGCCGAGCTTCAAGGAAATCGCCAACGGCACCCCGGGGATCGAGGTGCGCATGCCGATGCTCTATTCGGAGGGGGTTCGGAAGGGACGCATCTCCGTCAACGAGTTCGTGGCATTGACCTCCACCAACTGTGCCAAGCTGTTCGGCCTGCACCCGAAGAAGGGCACGATCGCGGTCGGGTCGGACGCCGACATCGTGATCTGGGACCCGGACAAGGAAGTCACCATCAACTGGGAACGCGACCTGCACGACAATGTCGGCTACACGCCGTATGAGGGGCGGACGATCACCGGCTGGCCGGTCACCGTGATCAACCGCGGCCGGGTCGTGGTCGACGAGGGCGAATTGAAAGTCGAACGCGGGTCGGGCCAGTTCCTCCCCCGCAAGACCCCGGACAGCGCCCTGCCGCTCGGCCGGTTCGAACCGGAAGCCGATCCCGCCACCAATTTCGGCGCCACCCTCTATTGAGCGGCGACACTAGCCGATCCGCAGCACGGCCCTCCGCAATACAGCGCTCCGCAACTCAGAAAGTCTGCCTCAGATGAAGATCGTGATCATGGGCGCCGGCGGCATCGGCGGCTATCTGGGCGCGAAGCTCGCCGCGGCGGGGGAGGATGTGACCTTCATCGCCCGCGGCGCGCATCTGGCCGCCATCCGGGATTCTGGGCTGCAGTTGAAGAGCCCGACCGGCGACATCCACATAAACCCGGCCAAGGCGACCGACGACCCGTCATCGGTCGGGCCGGTCGACATCATCTGCTTTTGCGTGAAGCTCTACGACATGGAAAGCGCCGCCGAGCAGATCAAACCCATGGTCGGCCCCGGGACCGGCGTCATTTCCATGCTGAACGGCGTCGACTGTGTCGAGGTGCTGGTGAAGGCGCTGGGCGCGTCGAACGTCATGGGCGGGGTCGCGCGCATCTCCGCCGTGATCGACCAGCCGGGCCTGGTCCTGCACAAGTCCCAGTTCGCGAACTACACCTGGGGCGAGCTCGACGGGGCGATGAGCGCGCGGGCCACGGCCCTTGAGCAAGCCTGCGAGAAGGCCAGCGTCGACGGCAAGGCCCTGCCCAACATCCGCCAGGACATCTGGGTGAAGATGGCGTTCCTCGCCTCCGTTTCCGGGGTGTGCACGCTGATGCGCCGACCGTCCGGGGCGGTGCGCGACGATCCGGAGGTGCTGGCCCTGTTCGACGCCTGCGTGGAGGAGGCGATCGCCGTCGGCAATGCCGAGGGCGCCGCCCTCCCGGCGGAGACGGCGGAGAAGACCAAGGGCATGATGCGCAATGTGCCCGCGGCCATGAAGCCGTCGATGCTGGAGGACCTGGAGCGCGGCAAGCCCTTGGAGGTGCCGTGGCTGTCCGGCGCCATCGCGCGCCTGGGTGCCAAGCACGGCATTCCCACCCCCACCCACCAATTCATCGCGACGGCGCTGAAACTCGACCAGCCCGGCCGCGCCTGATCCCGCCCGGCTTCCAAGGAGACAAGTGACATGGCTCGAATTCTGAAAACCGCGATCGGCCAGCTGGGTGCCATCAACCTCGCCGACAGCCGCCAGGCCGTGGTCGCCCGCCTGGTCGAGATGATGCGGGAGGCGAAGTCGCTGGGCGCGCGCTTCATCGTCTATCCGGAACTGGGCCTCACCACGTTCTTCCCGCGCTACCTGATGAACGACCCGGCCGACGTCGACGCCTATTTCGAGAAGGAGATGCCGTCGGCCGCCACCAAGCCGCTGTTCGACGCGGCGGTCGAGTTGGAGATGGGCTTCCACCTCGGCTACGCCGAACTGACGCCGGAGGGGCGCCACTTCAACACCGCGATCCTGGTCGGCCCGGACGGCAAGATTATCGGCAAATACCGCAAAATCCACCTGCCCGGCACCTCCGAACCGATCGAGGGCGCGTCGTTCCAGCATCTGGAGAAGCGCTATTTCGAGGTCGGCGATTTGGGCTGGAGCGTCTGGAACGCGATGGGCGGCAACATCGGCATGTGCATCTGCAACGACCGCCGCTGGCCGGAAACCTACCGCGTCATGGGCCTGCAGTCGGTGGAGATGGTCGTCCTGGGATACAACACGCCGACCGACAACATCTATGTCGGGCGGGAACCGGAACACTTGCGCATGTTCCACCACCGCCTCTCCCTCCAGGCAGGGGCCTATCAGAACGCCACCTGGGTCGTCGCCTCCGCCAAGGCGGGGTTCGAGGACGGCCACGGCCTGTTCGCCGGCTCCGCCATCGTTTCCCCGAACGGGGAGATCGTCGCCCAGACGGTGACCGAGGAGGACGAGGTCGTGGTCTACCCCTGCGACCTCGACATGGGTGCGGACCTCAAGAAGTCGACCTTCGACTTCAAGCGCCACCGCCGGCCCGAGCACTACAGGATGATCATCGACCGTGTCGGGGCCGAGCCGCCGGGCCAGTAACCCGACGCCGGGATCGTGTTAACGGGGAGGGCACGCCCCTCCCCTCTCCCCTCGGCGGAGGGGGCGCAGTTTCAGGCCGCTAGCTTGCCCTCGGCAATCCAGGCCTTGGGCACCTCAATGGGCAGGTCGAGGAGCATCTGCGCCATCGCCTTGCCCTGGGGGTCGTTGCGCAGGCTCGCCATGCCGCCGCCGCCCAGCGCCCTTTCCATCAGGAAGTTGAAGCCGTTGATGCCCGGAAGCTCGAACCGGGTCACCGTGCCTTCGACCAGATGGCCGAAATAGGCCTTGACCGCGGCCTCCGTCACCTGCGCGCGCAGGACCGGCAGATAGGCCGGGTCGCGGGCGATCAGCCCGATATTGGCGCTATCACCCTTGTCGCCCGATCGGCCCCAGGCCAGAGCCACCAGCGGCACCGTCGCGGTGGGCCCCTCCGGCCGGACAGTCCCGCCCTGCGGTTCCGCGGGCGCGCGCAGATCGTCGGCGAAGCCGCCGCCGGTCGGTACCGCCACCACCTCCGTCTCGTCATCCATTGTCACGGTGAGCGTGACCTGGTCTTTCGCCAGGAGGAAGGAATAGAGGCGCACGACCGGGCTCGGCTTCTGGCGGCCGGCCGCCCCGGTGGTGCCCGGCGACCAGGAGGTTCCCGGCGGGGCGATCTCCCGCGAGAGGATGTTGAGCGCCTTCTCGTCGTCGTGTCGGGCGGCAAGTCGCATCACCACCTCCCGGCACCCTCCCGCCCGTGCGTTCGGGCCATAGACATCCTCCCCGCCCAGGGTCTCGATCCGCCAGTCGCGGTAATCGGCCAAGTTGCCGGCGCGGAAGATCTCCCGCGTGCGGGCGATGATCGCCTCCCCGGTGCGGCGCGCCTTGGCGACCGCATCGATCCCGATGATCGAGACCTGGGCGTTCAACCGGTAGCCGTCGGCGTAGGTGGCACAAACCTTGTAGGTGTCGGTCGGCGGCAGGCCCTTCGCCCCCTCCACCAGGACATGGTCGGGCCCGGCCTGGGTGATCCGGACATGGGTGAAATCGCAGGTGACGTCGGGCAGGAAGTAGGCACCCGGGTCGCCGATCTCATAGACCAGTTGCTCGGCGACGCATTGCGGGGCGATCAGCCCGCCGGTGCCCGCCGGCTTGGTCAGCGTGAAGCTGCCGTCCGCGCGGGCCTCGGCGATCGGATAGCCGATGTCCTCCCAGCGCTCCACCCTGTCCCAGTCGGTATGGAGCCCGCCGGTCGCCTGCGCCCCGCATTCGATGATGTGGCCGAGCAGGGAGCCGGCGGATAGCCTGTCGTAGTCGTCCGCCTGCCAGCCGAATTCGTGGATCAGGATGCCGAGCGGCAAGGCGGAGTCGACCGCCCGGCCGGTGATCACGACATCCGCCCCCCGGGCGAGGGCACGGGCGACCGGGAAGCCCCCGATATAGGCGTTCATCGACATGATGCCGGCGGGCATCGCCTCCCCGGTGAACATCTCCTCAACCCCGGCCGCGCGCAGCTCGTCGGCGCGGTCGATCAGGTTGTCGCCCTCCACAATCGCGATCTTGAGCGAAACGCCGGCCGCTTCCGCCACCTTCCCCAGGGCCTGGGCACAGGCGCGCGGATTGACGCCACCGGCATTGGCAACGACCCGGATGCCCTGTGCGGCGACGTCCCTGACGATCTCGCGCATCGCCACGGTGACGAAATCGGTCGCGAAGCCGGCGTTTTCATCGCGCGAGCGCTGCTTGGCGAGGATCGACATGGTGACCTCCGCCAAGTAGTCGAAGATCAGGTAGTCGACCTTGGCACGGCGCACCAACTGCGGGCCGGCGACGGAGCTGTCGCCCCAGAAGGCGGAGGCCCCGCCGATGCGGATCACCCGCTCTTCCGTCGATCCAGCCATTTTGTCTCCTCCCCTCACCGCCCCGGGAAATCGGGCTTTCGTTTCTCGTTGAACGCCGCCCGGCCTTCCGCCGCATCCTCCGTCAGCGCCAATGTGGCGATCTGCGGTTCCATGTAGGCGATCGCCTGGTCGAAGCTCATATGCTCGATCCGGCGCATGGCGAACTTGCCGCGCTTGATCGCGGTCGGCGACTTGTCGGTGATCCGGGCGAGCAGCCAGTCGGTCTTGGCATCAAGCTCGGCCAGCGGCACGACATAGTTGACGAGGCCCATGTCCAGCGCCTCGGCCGCCGTGAAGCTTTCCGCGGTGATTGCCATTTCCATCAGCCGGCGGCGCGGGATCAGGTGCTGGAACACCGCCATCACCTGCATCGGGAACACGCCGACTTTGGTTTCCGGCAGCGCATAGAGGCCGTGATCCGCGGAGACGGCCATGTCGCACATGGCGAGCAGGCCCATGCCGCCGGCCATGCAATGCCCGTTGACCCGGGCGACCAGCGGCAGCGTGCAGTCGCGCGCGCGGCGCAACAGGTTGCCGAACGGGCTGGTGGTGGCGGCCCATTCCGCCTCGAACGATCCGGTGCCGGGCTTGAGGTCGGCACCGGCGCAGAACGCCTTGTCGCCCGCCCCGGTGACCACGATCGCCCGCGTTGCCGGATCGGCCTCGGCCGCGTGGATCGCGTCGCGGATACCGTCGATCACCTCGAACGACAGCGCATTGCGCCGGTCCTCCCGGGTGATCGTGATCCATTGAACGTCCCCGCGCCGTTCCACGCTCAGGTCCGCCATCGCCTCCTCCCCACCATCTTGCTGTTCTTGTGCCGCCCGGTCGAAACCGGCCTCAGGCGTCGGCGGCGATCAGCCGTTCCTCCGCCACCAGGGAGATCAGAAGGTCGCGCGGCCCGACCTGCTGGCCCTCGCGCACCGCGACCTCGGCGATGGTCGCGTCGCGACCGGCGGCGATCTCGTGCTGCATCTTCATGGCTTCGAGCACGACCAGCACCTCGCCGCGCTCGACCCGGTCGCCGGCGCTCGCCCGTACGGCGACGATGCGGCCGTTCATCGGGGCCCGCAGGATGTCGGAGCTCTCCGCCGCGCGCGCCTGGGCCGCGGTCAGGGAGACCTCCCGGAAGGTTGCATCGACGAGGCCGAGTGACAGGTAGAGCTCGCCGCCCTCGAACGCCGCATAGGCGGTTTCCTCGATCCCGCCGGCGCGGAACCGGATCGCCGGCTGGTCAATCGAGCGGATCACGACATCGACGACATCGCCGGCGATATCGACCGTATAGCGATCGGCCGTCAGCGTCACCGCGACCACATGGGTCGTCCCGTCGAACTGCAGGTGCAACGGCGCCGAACCAGGTGTCGCGGATGTCCAGGACGCCGCCAGCGGGTTGAGGGTGCGGGTATCGCGCGCCTCCGCCCCGTGCCAGTACCAGAGGACGGCTGCGAGCGCGATCGCCCGTCGGTCCGGTTTGGGCCCGGCAAGGGCCGCCCCGCCGCGCTTCACCTCCTCATCGATGAGGGAGGTGGTCGCTTCGGCCTGGACGAAGGCCGGATGAGTGATCGCCGCGGCCAGAAAGGCGCGGTTGGTCTTCACGCCGAGGGCAACCGTATGGTCGAGGGCGCGCAGGAGCCGGCGGCTGGCGATCTCCCGCGTGGCCCCATGGGCGATGATCTTGGCGATCATCGGATCGTAATGGGGCGTGATCTCCAGCCCGGAAGCGAGGCCGTGATCGACGCGTACACCCTCCCCCAACGGCGGCAGCCAGGCCGCCAATCGGCCGGCCTGGGGCAGAAAGCCGTTATCCGAGTCCTCGGCATAGAGGCGAACCTCGATCGCGTGGCCGTAGAGGGCGACCTGATCCTGTTCGATATCCAAATGCCGGCCCGCGGCGACCTGCAACTGCAAGGCCACGATGTCGACACCGGTGATCATCTCGGTCACCGGGTGCTCGACCTGAAGCCGCGTATTCATTTCTAGGAAGTAGTAGTTGTCTTCGCGGTCCACCAGGAACTCGACCGTGCCGGCGCCGACATAGTCGACCGCGCGCGCGGCGGCGACGGCGGCCGCGCCCAGGGCCTCCCGCAGTTCGAGGCCGACGCCCGGTGACGGTGCTTCCTCCACCACCTTCTGGTGCCGGCGCTGGAGCGAGCAGTCGCGTTCGCCGAGATGAATGACATGCCCGTCGGTGTCGGCGATCACCTGGATTTCGATATGGCGCGTGTGGAGAAGCGCCTTCTCCAGCAGGACCTTGCCGGATCCGAACGCGCGTTCCGCCTCCGACCGGGCAACGTCGAGGGCGGACTGGAACGCCTCCGGCCGGGCGACATAGCGCATGCCCCGACCGCCGCCGCCGGCCGTCGCCTTGATCATGATCGGAAAGCCCAGTTCCAGCGCCTCCTGGAACAGGCGCGCATCGGACTGCTCGTCGCCGTCATATCCCGAGATCAGCGGCACGCCGGCCTGGCGCATCAGTTGCTTCGCCAGCGCCTTGTCGGCCATCGCGCGGATCGCCGACGGGCCGGGGCCGACGAAGCGGATGCCGGCGGAAGCACAGGCGCCCGCGAACAGCGGGTTTTCCGACAGGAAGCCGTAGCCCGGGT
>CAYNIS010000031.1:0-12409 GCA_964397055.1 uncultured Rhodospirillaceae bacterium
GGCGATGAGGCCACACTCAAAGCCGAACCCGAAACTTCTTCAACAGCCTGCTAGGACCACCTCCGTCAGACCCCGAGGTTGGCCCGACCAATGACAGTCAACCCCGCTGATGGCGGCTGACGACGCCTGGTGTGGGCCAGGCCGGACGGGCGGCGACATCCTTGGCCCCGCACGCGGAACACCTCAGATGCACGCCGATCTCCGGCACGCGGACATCCGGCCCCAGGCGGTCGATCAGGAAACCGACCGAAACCACCGCATTGTGGCCGCACCGGTTGCACCAGCAGAAGACGTCGACGCCGTGACGCTCGGCAAGCTCGCCGAGCGCTATTCCCAGCCGCTGGCGATCGGCTTCCTTCAGATGCTGATCCTTGATGCGCCCCATTGCTCTCTCTCCAGCCACGGCATGGAACGAGAACATAACGCGAACATTGATTGTGGAACAGCCACCCTGTGGACAACTTACCCCGAGGGCGCACGACGGCGTTCCTCAGTCGCGCACCACCGACAGCTTGCGTTCGAACACGCCCAGGACCTCGGCCAGGCTGGTCGCGCGCTTCAGCCGTTGGCGGCCGGCGAACACGGCGTAGTCGGTCTGGCGGTTGCCGCGGCCCGGATACTTCGCGACCGAGAACAGCGGCGTTTCGTGGGTGTGCCGGAAGATCGAGAAGACCGCGACCCCCTCCATGTGGTCGATCGCGTAGTCGCGCCACTCGCCCTGCGCCACGCGCTGGCTGTAGACGGCGAGCAACTGGGAAAGCTCCGCGCGGTTGAACGTGGCCCGCTGCCGGTGGCGGCGCTGATCGCCGAACCGTACGAGACTGGCCGGACCGCCGGCGGCATTGGCACCGGCCCAGCCCTGCGGGCCATTCTGGCTCATCGGCAGTGCATCCTTCTCTTCATCCGTTGCCGCCGGCCGCGACACGACAGCCGGCATCGTCCCCTGACAAGCGATTGAGGATGGTCGAAATCCACGGATCGGTCCAGCGGCAGGCCGACCGTCGCTTGATCGCGCGAAGACCCGGACCACCTGCACCAAAGGCAGTCTATGCCGCGGAAGCGACCGGTGCTTGAAGGAGACGCTCGACATGGCAGCCCAACCCCCGATCTGCGATTTCGGCTGGAAGGCCGTCGACTTCTCGCTCACGGGCGTGGACGGCGGCACTTACACGCTGGCCGACGTCCGCGGGCCCAGGGGCCTTCTCGTCATGTTCATCTGCAACCATTGCCCCTATGTCCGCGGCATCACCTCGCTCATCGTTCGCGATGCGACGGATCTGGCGGGGCACGGCATCGGCACGGTCGCCATCATGTCCAACGATACGGCGGCCTATCCCGCCGACAGCTTCGAGAACATGAAGCGGTTCAGTGCCGCCAACGGGTTCCCGTTCCCCTATCTGATCGACCCGACCCAGGAGGTCGCACGCGCCTATGACGCTGTCTGCACGCCCGACTTCTTCGGTTTCGACGCCGATCTCGGCCTTCAGTACCGGGGGCGCCTCGATGCCTCGCGCACCGCGATCGTGCCGGATGCGCGCCGCGACTTGTTCGAGGCGATGAAGGCGGTGGCGGAGACGGGCCGGGGTCCGGCCGACCAGATCCCGTCGATGGGCTGCTCGATCAAATGGCGGCAGGCCGCTTGATGCCGCCGTCGTCGCCCCGTCGCTGCCGCATTGCCGCGCTATCCGCGCTTGCTTGACCCTCCGCCGACCGGCTGCTATCGCCGCTCGCTCTTCTCTCGGCTGTCAGCCCCGGCCTCCTCTTTGAAGCGAAACACCCCGAACCATGGTCGAACCCGATCCGTTCCGCGAGGTCGATGAGGACGTCCGCGCCGAGCTGATGATGCGGCGGGTCAAGAAGTACGGTCCCGCCGTCGCCTCCGCCCTGATCCTCGCCATTCTGGTGGTTGCCGGCGTCACCGGCTGGATTGCCTATGAGCGCAGCGTCCGCGAGCACGAAACGCAGCTCCTCGTCGAAGCCCTGCTCTCCGACCAGCCGCCTGCGGAACGGGCGCGGCTCCTGCTCGCCTATGCCGAGGAGGCGCGGATCGGCCCGGCCACGGTAGCCCGGCTCCATGCGGCGGCATCCCTGATCGAGGCGGAGGATGTCGCCGGGGCCATAGACATCTACGATTCTGTCGCCGAAACCGACGAGGCCGATCCGCTGCTGCGCGACACCGCCGTGCTGCTGGCGGCCGTCAACCGGCTCAGGATCGGCGAGACCGACGGCGTCGAGCAGGCTCTGGCAGAGGCCGGCGCCTTCGGCGAGCCCTACCGGATGGTCGTCCGGGAGCTGATCGCCCAGGAGGCCCTCTCCGCCGACGATCGCACGGCAGCACTCGAGCGGCTTCGCGCGCTGGCAGGCGATGCCGAAACGCCGGAAGGGACGGCCGCCCGCGTCCGTCTCTTGATCGAAGCCCTGGCCGGCGACGAAAACAGGGAAGCCGACGCGACCTCTCCGGCCGCGGAAGGTGACGGCACCGATGCCGGTGCCGATGATGAGACAAGGGATGAGGGCAACGAATGACCGCCCGCGGATGGCGACGGCTGGCGATTGCCTGCCTGCTTGCAGTCACAGTCGGCGCCTGCGGCACCGGCTGGTTCGGGGGTGACGACGCGCCGCCGCTGCCCGGCGAACGCATCTCCGTCACCCAGCTCGACCGGCAGCTGACGGCCGATCCGGATGTGGCCAACGCGGAGCTGCGCCTGCCGACGCCGCAGACCAACCAGTTCTGGCCGCAGTCCGGCGGCTTCCCGTCCCATGCCATGGGCCATCTCGGCCTCGGCCCGGCGCCGGTCCGGTTCTGGCGATCCGACATCGGTGCCGGGTCGAGCCGCGACGTGCGCCTTACCGCCCAGCCGATCGTTGTCGACGGGGTGGTCTACACCCTTGACGCGTCGGCCACGGTCAGCGCCTTCGACGCGCGCACGGGTCAGCAGCGCTGGCGGGCCCGGGTGGCGCCGGAAGAGGAGAGCAACGTCACCCTCGGCGGCGGCGTCGCCTTCGCCCAGGGCCTCTTGTTCGTGACCGCCGGATACCCGGAAATCCTTGCGATCGACCCGGCCAATGGCGGCCAGGTCTGGCGGGCGGAGACCCGCGCCCCGACGCGCTCCGCCCCGGGGGCCGCGGATGGACGGGTCTTCGTCGTCACCCTCGACAACGAGCTGATCGCGGTCGATGCCGAAACCGGCAGCGAGCTGTGGACCCATACCGGCCTCGCCGAGACGGCCGGCTTGCTTGGAGCCGCGGCACCCGCGATCGAGGGCAACCTGGTGGTCGTCGCCTACTCCTCCGGCGAGGTCTTCGGTCTACGTGCCGAAACCGGATCGGAAGTGTGGTCGGACAACCTGGCCGCGGTGCGTCGTCCCGGTGCCCTCGCCAACCTTGCCGACATATCCGCCTTGCCGGTGATCGACCGCGGCCTGGTGCTGGCGATCTCCAACGCCGGCCGCATGGTCGCCATCGACCAGCGCACCGGGATCCGCGCCTGGCAGCGGGAAATCTCGGGCCGTGAGACGCCGTGGACAGCGGGCGACCTGATCTTCCTGATCACCAATGACAGCGAACTGACTGCGCTGACCCGCGCGGGTGGGCGCGTCCTGTGGGTCAATCAGCTCGACCGCTGGGAGGACCCGGAAGACCGGGACGGGCGCATCACCTGGGTCGGCCCCTGGTTCGCCGGAGGCCGCGTGCTCGCCGCCAGTTCCGAGGGCGAGGTGGTGGAGGTCGACCCGGCCTCGGGCCAGATCCTGTCGCGGTTCGAAATCTCCGGCGGGGCCGCCGTCGCCCCGGCGCTTGCCCTCGACACGATGTACTTCGTGACCGACGACGGCACGCTCGACGCGTTCCGCTGAGCGCGGTCGCCGGACGATGCCGCTCAGCGTCGCCATCTTGGGCCGGCCCAATGTCGGCAAGTCCACGCTGTTCAACCGACTGGTCGGCAAGCGCCTAGCGATCGTCCACGACACCCCCGGGGTGACCCGCGACTGGCGGTCCGCACCGGCAGAGGTCGGCGGCATCGCCTTCATCGCGATCGACACCGCGGGGCTGGAGGAGGCCGACGCCGAAACGCTCGAAGGGCGGATGCGCGCGCAGACCGAGCAGGCTTTGGCCCAGGCGGATGTGGCGCTCCTGGTGATCGATGCGCGCGCCGGGGTCACCCCTCTCGACCACCATTTCGCCGCCTGGCTGCGCCGCACCACGCTGCCGGTCGTCCTGATCGCCAACAAATGCGAGAGCCGGGCGGCCGACGCCGGCCTGATCGAAGGTTACGAACTCGGCCTCGGCGAGCCGGTGCCGATCTCCGCCGAGCACGGCGAGGGCATGGCCGACCTGGTCGAGGCCCTCCTGCCGCACATCGAGCGGGTCGAAGCCGAAGAGGCCGCGGAGGAGGAAGCGATCGCGCGGGAGGCGGCCGAAGTCGCGGCATCAGAGGACGGCGCCCCGGCCGATCCGGCACCGCGCATCATCCAGCTGGCCGTGGTCGGGCGCCCCAATGCCGGCAAGTCGACCCTGGTCAATGCCCTGATCGGAGAGGACCGGCTGCTGGCCGGGCCGGAACCCGGCATGACCCGGGATGCGATCTCGATCGACTGGACCTGGAAGGATCGCCCGATCCGACTGGTCGACACCGCCGGGCTGCGCCGCAAGGCCCGGATCGAAGCGCAGCTGGAAAAGCTGGCGGTCGACAGCACCCTGCGGGCCGTCCGTCTCGCCCAGGTGGTCATCCTGGTTGTCGACGGCGCCCTCGGCCTTGACCGGCAGGACCTGGTGATCGCGCGTCACGTGATCGACGAGGGCCGAGCACTGGTGGTGGCGGTCAACAAGTGGGACGCGGTCGAGGACCGCCAGGCGACCATGAAGGTGGTTCGAGACCGGCTGGAAGCCTCCCTCGCCCAGGTGCGCGGGGTGCCGGTCGTCACCTGCTCCGGCCTCAAGGGCCAGCGCCTGGACCGGATCATGGATGCTGTCGTCGACATCCACGGTGTCTGGGACCGCCGGGTCGCGACCGGGCCGCTCAACCGCTGGCTCCAGGACAAGGCGACCCAGCATCCGCCGCCGCTGGCCGGTGGGCGGCCGAACCGGCTGCGCTACATCACCCAGATCAAGGCGCGCCCGCCGACCTTCGCCTGTTTCGTCTCCCAGCCGGAAGAGATACCGGAGACCTATGTTCGCTATCTTATCAACGGGTTGCGAGAGGATTTTGACATCCCGGGTGTGCCGGTGAGGCTCTATCTCCGCCGCGGCCGCAACCCCTACGCGCCGGAATAGCACCTGCGCGAGGGTTGCCGGCCCCACCTCCCCGCCCTATACGTTCTGAAAAGGAACGCACTCAGGAGCCAGAGGATGGCAGCCGTCACCGAAGCCATGGCGCCGGAAGCTGGCGCCAAGCCACGCGCGATGACACCGGCGGAAAAACGCGCGGCGAAGGCCCGGCGCATGCTGGAGGGGCCGGTCCTCCCCATGCTAGTGGCGCTGGCCGTCCCGAACATCGTGGTGATGTCCCTCCAGACCGGCGTCAGCATCCTGGAACAGTGGTACATCGGCCATCTGGGCACCCAGGCGCTGGCCTCCGCGACGCTGGTGTTCCCGTTCTTCATGCTGATGCAGATGATGTCGGCCGGCGCCATGGGCGGCGGCGTGTCGGCCGCAGTCGCCCGATCGCTGGGGGCCGGCAAGGTCGAGGACGCGGAACGCCTGATCGTCCATGCGATCCTGATAGCGCTCGGCGGGGCGACCCTCTTCTGTGGCGTGATGCTGGGGCTGGGCGGCGTCATCTTCGCCGCCCTCGGCGGTCGGGGGGAGGTTTTGGCCGGTGCGGTCGCCTATGCCCTGCCCACCTTCGTCGGCGCCTATTCCGTCTGGCTGCTGCACATCCTCTCCAACATCGTGCGCGGTACCGGCAACATGATCGTGCCGGCGATCGTGCTGTTCATCACAACCACCCTGCAGATGCCGCTCGCCGGCGCCTTCGCGTTCGGCTGGGGTCCGTTCCCGGAGCTTGGCCTCGCCGGCACCCAGACCGGCATTGCCACCGGGTTCACCATTGGCGCGATCCTGATTGCCGCCTACCTTGCGAGCGGGGCGACCGGGCTCCGTTTCCGCCTCCTGGTGCCGCTCGAGGGGCGCCTGTTCTGGGAGATCCTGAAGGTCGGGCTGATCGCCTGCCTGTCCGCCATCTTCACGACGCTGACGGTGATGCTGGTGACGGCGATCGTCGGGCAG
Source organism: uncultured Rhodospirillaceae bacterium (assembly GCA_964397055.1). Classification (GTDB taxonomy): domain Bacteria; phylum Pseudomonadota; class Alphaproteobacteria; order CAYNIS01; family CAYNIS01; genus CAYNIS01. Next base: position 6,226 of record CAYNIS010000031.1, read on the forward strand.
AACTTCGGGCGGGAGGCGATCGCCGCCTACGGCATCGGCAACCGGCTGGAATTCATGCTGATCCCGCTCGCCTTCGGCATCGGCTCGGCATTGACGGCGATGGTCGGCACCAATGTCGGGGCCGGGCAGATCCAACGGGCCGAGCGGATCGCCTGGATCGGCGCCTCCGCCGCCCTGGTCCTCACCGCCTCCGTCGGGGCGGCGGCGGCCCTCTACCCCTCGGCCTGGATCGGGCTGTTCTCGGCGGATCCGGCGGTTCACGCGGCCGGCGGCATCTACCTCACCACCGTCGGGCCGTTCTTCGGCCTGTTCGGGCTCGGCATGGCCCTCTACTTCGCGAGCCAGGGGGCCGGCCGCATGTTGTGGCCGGTCGGGTCCGGTGCCACCCGCACGCTGGTCGCCATCGCCGGCGGTTGGGCGCTGGTCACGTTCCACGGCGGCGGCCTGTGGGAGGTTTTCGCAATGGTCGCCCTCGGCATGTTCCTGTTCGGCGTCGTCATCGCGGGCTCGGTCTGGGCCGGTGCCTGGCGGACCGGACGATAGGCAGGCGCCGCGTTCGCAAGTAGGGTCCGGGGCCGACCCCACGTAACGCCGGACCGACCCCATGCCCGTTTCTGCCGCCTATCGCGCGGACCCGATCCACCCCAGGCTCGGCCAGCTGTTCTTCGACCCGGTCGATCCGGCCGACTTCCCGAAGCAGGTGGTCCGGTTCCGCAACCAGCGCTGGGCCGCACGGGTCGGGCTCGACGGGCTGACTGAGGCGGAATGGGTCGACCACTTCGCCCGCTTCCGTGCGCTCCCGGACAACATCCCGGGGCCGCTGGCGCTGCGCTATCACGGCCATCAGTTCCGGACATACAACCCGCGCCTGGGCGACGGGCGCGGCTTCCTTTTCGCCCAGGTGCGCGATGGTGCCGACGGCCGTCTCCTCGATCTTGCGACCAAGGGCTCGGGCCTGACGCCCTGGTCGCGGGAGGGCGACGGCCGGCTGACATTGAAGGGGGCGGTGCGCGAGGTCCTTGCGACAGAGATGCTGGAAGCGCTCGGCGTCTACACCTCCAAGACCTTTTCGGTGGTCGAGACCGGGGAGGCGCTGTTCCGCAACGACGAGCCCTCGCCGACGCGGGCGGCGGTGCTGACCCGGCTCGGCCACTCCCATATCCGCATCGGCACCTTCCAACGGCTCGCCTACCACCATGAGGCGGAGGCGCTGTCCCGCCTCGTCCATCATTGCCTGGAACACTATCTGCCGACCGACGCCCAGGCTGACCACGCCGAACCGGCAGCGGCTTTCCTGCGCGAGGTCGCGGTCAACAACGCCCGCATGGTCGCACAGTGGATGGCTGCCGGCTTCGTCCACGGGGTGATGAACACCGACAACGTGGTCATCACCGGGGAGAGCTTCGATTACGGCCCGTACCGCTTCCTGCCGGTCTACCGGCCGGACTTCACGGCCGCCTATTTCGACCATACCGGCCTCTACGCCTATGCCCGCCAGCCGGAGACGATGGCCTGGAACCTCGCCCAACTGGCGCGATGCCTGACCCAGATCGCCGACCAGGAGGTGCTCGCGGAGGCGCTCGGCGTCTACCAGCCCGCGTTCGAGACCGAATTGGCGCGGGCGATCTGCCATCGGCTGGGCATCGAGCCGGCGACGGAGGAAGAGGACGACCGGTTGCTGACCGCCTTCTTCCACGGTCTCGGCCATGCCGAGGCGGGATTCGGTCGGGTCTTCTACGACTGGTTCGGCGGGCCGGCGTCGACCGGGCGTGCTGCGATGAGCCCGCAGGCCGCGCTCTATGACGGGCCGGACATGGCACCCCTTGTCGAGATCCTGAAGACGCGCAAGACCGCCGGCCATGTCGATCTGGACAGGCCCTATTTCGCCGAGGGCCGGCCCCAGGACCTGTTGATCGAGGAGATCGAGGCGATCTGGGACGCGATCGCCGAGAACGACGACTGGGCGCCGTTCCAGGCAAAGATTGCCGGCCTGCGCGCGATGGGGGCGGCGATCGGCAATTCCGGCCCGGCGGCTCCTGCCCCGCCGCCTCGCTGACCCCGGCTCGCGCCAATCGGACGCGGACTTCATCAGTCCGCGACGACGATTTGCGCGTCAGTTCAATAGCTTGAGCGTTCTGCGAACCGCCAGACTGGTTCGGTCTTGCTGGAAAACGCTCTATTGCAAGCCGCGCGTGAACCGGCTCGACTGCCGGCGAGATTGACGAAGAGACGACGGAGACGACCCGGAATGCCCGATACCGCAACTCCGATCTGGCGCTGGAGTGCCGAGAAGACCGCCGCTGCCGTGAAGAGCCGCGCGGTCAGCGCCGCCGAGGTGACGGACGCACATCTCGCCCGCATGGCGGCGGTGAACCCGAAACTGAACGCGGTGACGGTAGAGACCGCGGACAAGGCACGCGCCCGGGCCAAGGCCATCGACGCGGCGCTTGCCGCCGGCATCGACCCGGGCCCGCTGGCCGGTGTCCCGATCACCATCAAGGAAAACGTCGATGTGGCCGGGGAGGCAACCCCGAACGGGGTCGCGGCCTACGCCGATCTGATCGCCCCGGCCGATGCGCCGCTGGTCAGGAACCTCCTCGATGCCGGGACGGTCATCCTCGGCCGCACCAATACGCCGGAATTCTCCTTCCGCGCCTTCACCGACAACCCCTTGCGCGGGCTGACCCTCAACCCCTGGCGCGACGACATCACCTGCGGCGGCTCCTCCGGCGGTGGCGGTTCGGCCGTGGCGGCGGGCATCGGTGCGATCGCCCATGGCAACGACATCGGCGGCTCCTTGCGCTATCCCGCCTACTGCAACGGGATTGCGACAGTTCGCCCGACCCTTGGGCGGGTCCCCGCCTACAACCCCTCCCAGATGGCCGAGCGGCCGCTGATGATGCAGTTGATGTCGGTCCAGGGGCCGATGGCGAGGACTGTCGCGGACGTCCGCATGGGGCTGGAGGTGATGGCCGGGCGCTCGGCGGACGACCCCTGGTACGCGCCGGCGCCGATCGAACACGCCCGGGCGAAGGAGAAGGCGCCGGTGGCGATGACGGTGAACGCCCATGGCCGGCCGTTCCACCCGGCGGTGCGCCAGGCGGTGGAGACCGCCGCCGCCCATCTGGAGGCGGCCGGCCACCCGGTGGAAGCGGTCGATCCCCCTGACATCATCGACGTCTACCAGACCTGGGCCGACCTCATCTTCACCGAATTCCACCATGCCATGGAACCGGCGGTGCGCCAGCAGGGCAGCCCGGCGATCAACAAGGTGATCGACGGCTACATGGCGTTTTCCAACGTCCTGGACCTGCCGGGCTACATCGCCGCGGCGGCCAAGCGAACGACGCTGTTGCGCCGTTGGATGCAGTTCATGGAGCGCTACCCGATCGTGCTCACCCCGCTGTCGCTGCAGCCGCCGTTCCCGGTCGGCGAGGACGAGAAGGGCAACGAGGCGGTGAAGGCGATCTTCGACAGCCTGATCTACCAGGCATCCATAAACGTCCTGGGCCTGCCGGGTGCCGTGGTGCCGGTGCTGGTCGACGACGGCATTCCGATCGGCGTTCAGATCGTGACGCAACGCTATGGCGAGGGCCTCGCCCTCGACGCGGCGGAGGTGATCGAGCGCCAGGTCGGTGTGCTGACCGACCGCCTGCTGGCCGGCCAGCCGTAGAACCGCCAAGCTTGCCGTAGCTGCAAGCTAGTGGCACCCGCTGTGCATCGTCGGGGCCGAGATGGAAATCTTTGCCGGGAGGCGGTGATGGCGGGTGTCCGGTGGTGGCTTGCGGCGGCGGTGGTGGCCCTGGTCGGCTGTTCGGGTGAGATGCGGCTGCCGGTCTATGACGACGACATCGTCCGGGTGACCCAGTTCTCGGCCGACAAGCTCGACGAGTGGCTGGACCGCGACCTGGACGAGGATGACACCCTGCTTCTGGCGGTGGCGCTCACGCCCGCCGACCAGCTGGGCTACACCTCACGCCTGGGCCAGGTGATCCCGGAACTCACCCTCTCGCACCTGGCCGGCTATGGCTGGCGCGTCGCCCCGGCCCAGCTTCATCCGGCCTATGCCCTCGACCCCAACGGCCGGTTCCTGCTCGCCCCCGACTTCGACGAGCTGGGCGACGATGAGGACGATCGGGTCGTCCTCATCGGGACCTACACGACTCAGCGCGACCGGGTCCTGATTTCGCTGCGCTTCGTCGACGTCGTGACGCGCGAAGTGGTGGCGACCGACGATTATGTCCTGCCGCTCGGGCCCAATACCAAGGCGATGGTCTACACGGCAGCCGCCCAGGACTACGTGATCCCGGGCGACCGGCGCCCGGACCGGGGTTATGTCTTCATGCGCCGCTGAGACGTAGCGGCGGGGGCGCGATTCCGGCTCTCTCTTGCGCGCCTGCGCCCTTGCTCGGCACTGCGCGCGGCCACTATACCCTTCGGCCCATGAGCCAGGCCCAGTTGACAGCGACCCCCATGGGCGGCCCCGGTGCCGCCGAGCCGCTCCAGTTCCGGCACCGGCACCTGTTGGGAATCGAGGGCTTGTCGGCGGACGAGATCCGGCTGGTGCTCGACCTCGCCGACAGCTACGTCGCGCAGAACCGCGGGACCGACAAGAAGTCGTCGCTGCTGCGCGGCCGGACCGTCATCAACGTCTTCTTCGAAGCCTCCACCCGCACGTCGAGTTCGTTCGATCTGGCCGCCAAGCGCCTTGGCGCGGACGTCATCTCGATGTCGGTCGCCAACTCGGCGACCAAGAAGGGCGAGACGCTGATCGACACGGCGATGACGCTGAACGCCATGCACCCGGACGTGCTGGTGATCCGCCACGCCTCTTCCGGTGCCGCCCTCCTGCTGGCACGGAAAGTCCACTGTGCCGTGATCAACGCCGGCGACGGCGCGCACGAGCACCCGACCCAGGCCCTTCTGGACGCGCTCGCCATCCGTCGGCGCCACGGCCATCTCGAAGGGCTCGACGTCGCGATCTGCGGCGACATCCTGCACAGCCGTGTCGCCCGCTCGAACATCCACCTCCTGACCACGATGGGGGCGAAGGTCCGGGTGGTCGCCCCACCGACGCTGATCCCGGCCGATGTCACCACCCTCGGGGTGGAAGTCCATCACGACATGCGCCGCGGCCTCGCCGGTGTCGACATCGTCATGATGCTGCGGCTTCAACTGGAGCGCATGCAGGGCGCCTTCGTGCCGTCGACCCGGGAGTACTTCCATTTCTTCGGGCTGACCCGGGAGAAGCTGAAGGCGGCGAAGTCGAACGCGCTCATCATGCATCCGGGGCCGATGAACCGGGGCGTAGAGATCGACAGTGAGGTCGCGGACGACATCAACCGGTCGATGATCCTCGAGCAGGTCGAACTGGGCGTGGCGGTCAGGATGGCCTGCCTCGACCTCCTGACCCGCCAGCTGACCGGCAACCAGCTGTCCGGCGCGCATCCGGGATCGGCGACGGTGGTTGGGACCGCGTCATGACCCGACGCGTTGCCTATATCAACGCGCGCCTGATCGACCCGGCCTCCCGGCTCGACGCGCAAGGCGCCCTCCTGACCGAGGGCGATCGGATCGCCGACTTCGGCCCGGATCTCTTCCGTCACACGATCCCGCCGGGGGTGGAGGTGATCGACTGCGACGGCGCCTGCCTCGCCCCCGGCCTCGTCGACATGCGCGTCCATGTCGGCGAACCGGGCGTGGAACACAAGGAAACCATCGAGACGGCGAGCTGGGCGGCGGCCACCCATGGCATCACCGCGATGGTCTGCCTGCCGAATACCGACCCGGTGATCGACGACGTCGCCGCGGTCGAGTTCATCGCCCGCCGCGCGCGCGAGGTCCGGCTGGTCAAGATGTTCTGCTATGCCGCCGCGACCCGGAACCTGGAGGGGGCGGAGCTGTGCGACCTCGGCCTGCTGGCGGAGGCCGGGGCGATCGCCTTCACCGACGGCATCCGCGCGGTCGAGGATCCGCAGGTCATGCGCCGGCTGTTGTCCTATGCGCGGACCTTCAACCTTCTGGTCATCCAGCACCCGGAGGAGCACCGATTGACCCGGGGCGGGGTGATGACCGAGGGCGCCGTCGCCACCCGTCTCGGCCTGCCGGGGATGCCGGCCGCGGCCGAGGCGATCATCTTTCCTTACTTATATGTATGCTTATCAGGATAAACGCGGCTTGTTGT
>CAYNIS010000031.1:12419-15392 GCA_964397055.1 uncultured Rhodospirillaceae bacterium
AGCGCGACCTGAGGCTGGTGCGGCTCGCCGGCGGGCGGCTGCACTTCGCCCATGTCTCGACCGCGGAAGCCGTCGACCTGATCCGCCAGGCCAAGGCCGACGGGCTCGCGATCACCTGCGACACCGCCCCGCCCTATTTCACGCTGACCGCGGAGGCGGTCGACAGCTACCGCACCTTCGCCAAGCTGAACCCGCCGCTGCGCACGCCGCGGGATGTCGAGGCGGTGATCGAGGGGCTGAAGGACGGGACCATCGACGCGATCGCCTCCGACCACATGCCGCAGGACCAGGACGCCAAGCGCCTGCCCTTCGACCAGGCGGAGTTCGGCGGCGTCGGGCTGGAAACACTGCTCGCGGTCTCGCTCGATCTCCATCACGCCGATCGGCTGCCGCTGATCGCCCTGATCGGGGCGATGACGGTCAAGCCGGCCGACATCCTGGGCCTGCCGCTCGGCCGGTTGAGCCGAGGCGGGCCGGCCGATCTGGTGCTGTTCGACCCCGACCGCCGGTGGGAGGTGATCAACGACCACCTGCTGTCGAAATCCAAGAATTCGCCCTTCGACGAGCGCGGCGTGCGCGGGCGTGTGCTGCGCACCGTGATCGATGGCCGCGTGGTGCACGAGGCGGCCTGAGCGAGGTCCCGGCAAATGATGCTCGATCCGATCAGCTGGGAGTTCGCCTGGCCCTACTACCTAGCGGCGTTCGCCCTCGCCTACCTCCTGGGCTCGATCCCGTTCGGCCTGGTGCTGACCCGGCTCGCCGGCTACGGCGACATCCGCCAGATCGGCTCCGGCAACATCGGTGCGACCAATGTGCTCCGGACCGGCAACAAGCCGCTGGCGCTGGCCGTCCTGATCCTGGACAGCGGCAAGGGGGCGCTGGCGGTCGTCATCGCGTCGATCAATTTCGGGACGGAGCCGGAGTATTTCGCCGCCCTCGGCGCCTTCCTCGGCCACCTGTTCCCGATCTGGCTGAAGTTCCAGGGCGGCAAGGGTGTTGCGACCACGCTCGGCATCCTCCTGATGCTGCATTTCCCGACCGGGCTGTGGATCGGCGGGGCGGCCTGCCTGACCTGGCTGATCGTCGCCGTGGTCGCCCGCTACTCCTCGCTTTCGGCGCTGATCGCGATCGCCCATGCCCCGCTGCACGCGATGCTCTGGGACCTGCCCTACGCCCTGGTCGAGGTGACGGTGATCATCGCCGTCGTCGTCTGGATCAAGCATGCCGGCAACATCAGACGCCTGATGGCGGGGACGGAGCCCAGGATCGGCGACAAGAAGACGGCCGAGCCGGGCGACGGCGATCAAGGGTCCGTTCCCGGCCCCGAGCCGTCATGACCGCCGTCCTTTCCGACCGGGAGCGGGCCGACTGGCTGCGGCTGAGCCGGACGGAGAATGTCGGGCCGGCCACCTTCCGGCGCCTGATCGAACAGTTCGGGACGGCCGACGCCGCCTTGCAGGCCCTGCCCGACCTCGCCCGCCGGGGCGGCCGCAGGAAACCGCTGAAACCGCCGGCGCTGGCGGAGATCGAACGGGAGGTTGCCAGCCTCGACCGGTTCGGCGGGCGCTTCGTCGCCCTGGTCGAGCCGGACTACCCTGCCCTCTTGCGCGCGATCGAGGATCCGCCGCCGGTGATCGCGATCAGGGGGCATGTGGCGCTCGCCAGCCGGCGCGCCGTCGCGATCGTCGGTGCCCGCAACGCCTCCCTCAACGGCCGGCGCTTGGCGGAGATGATCGCCGAGGGTGTGGGCAAAGCGGGCTGCACCGTCGTTTCCGGCCTCGCCCGCGGGATCGACGGGGCCGCCCACCGGGCGAGTCTCGCGACCGGCACGGTCGCCGTGCTGCCCGGCGGCATCGATGTCATCTACCCGCCCGATCACGACAGGCTGCATGGGGAAATCGCCGAGACGGGGCTGCTCGTGTCCGAACGGCCGCTCGGGGCCGATCCAATCGCCCGCGCGTTCATCCGCCGCAACCGGCTGATCGCCGGCCTGGCGCTGGGCACGGTCGTGGTCGAGGCCGCGAACAAGTCCGGCTCGCTCACCACCGCCCATTTCGCGCTCGACTACGGGCGGGAGGTGTTCGCGGTGCCCGGCTCGCCGCTCGACCCGCGGGCGCACGGCACCAACGGGCTGTTGCGCGAGGGTGCTACCCTGACCGAAGCTCCGGGCGACGTGCTTCAGAATCTCCCACCGGCGATCGAGGGGGCTATGGCGGACAAGGGCCAGGGTGACCTGTTCGACGGTCTGAGCCCGGATCGGCGCCGCGTCCCCGCGGCAATGGCCGAAACATTGCCGGCCGACGTCGACCCGGATCTCAAACGTCAAGTCCTTGATTGTCTGGGGCCGAGCCCGCTCGCGGTTGACGAGATCATCCGCGAGTGCCAAGTCTCGCCCGGCCTCGTGCTGACCGTGCTCCTGGAGCTGGAGCTGGCGGGTCGGCTCGAACGGCACCCGGGCCAGAAGGTTAGCCTCCTGGCCTGACGTCGACCGAAAGAGGTGGTTGGGGCTTGGCCGAGACCAGCGTCGTCATCGTCGAATCGCCGGCAAAGGCGAAAACGATCAACAAGTATCTGGGCGACAGCTTCCGGGTGGTGGCGAGCTATGGCCACATCCGTGACCTGCCGCCGAAGGACGGGTCGGTCCGTCCGGACGAAGACTTCGCCATGGACTGGCAGCTCGACGACCGGGCCGGCAAGCCCCTCGGCGAGATCGCCTCCGCACTCAAGGGGGCGACCCGGCTCTACCTCGCGACCGACCCGGACCGGGAGGGCGAGGCGATCTCCTGGCACGTGCAGGAGGTCCTGCGCCAGAAGAAGCTGATCGACGGGCTCGACGTCCGTCGGGTGACCTTCCACGAGATCACCAAGAAGGCGGTGACCGAGGCGTTCGAGCACGCCCGGGACCTGAACCAGGAACTGATCGAGGCCTATCTGGCCCGCCGCGCGCTCGACTATCTGGTCGGCTTCACCCTG
>CAYNIS010000032.1:0-15237 GCA_964397055.1 uncultured Rhodospirillaceae bacterium
TGAGCCCAGACTCCCATGATTTGCCCCTTACAACGCAGGTTTTTCAAACCGTCCAGTTGCGCGATAAGCGGACGGATCCCAATCAACGTCCCGGCAAGAACGATCAGGACGATGCCCCCTCCAATGGTCATGTAGACGTGGGCGAGTAATCCGTTCGTGCTATGCATAGGGATGTCTGCTGCCTTCCGAGTTTCGATCCGAGGGACCCGCGCATGCAATTCCCAAACTTCACGAAAAGTGCGATCTCTGGCGAACATGCAGGTTTAACTTGCTGGGAGGCGGCCGATCAGGCCGCCTTGACATCCGCCAGGAACCGTTTGACCACACCTTCAAGTTCTTCCGACTGGCTGGACAGATCGGTTGATGCATGAAGCACCTGGACCGCTGCATCGCCGGTGGTGCTTGCCGCCTCACTGACTCCCTCGATGTTCTGCGTGACGTCTTGCGTTCCCTGCGCCGCCTGTTCGACGTTGCGGGCGATCTCCTGGGTTGCCGCGTCCTGCTGCTCAACCGCGGCCGCCACGCCGGATGAGATGTCTGTCATCTGGCGGATGTAGTCGCTGATCTGGGCGATGGCCCGGACCGTTGCGTTGGTCTGATCCTGCATCGACTTGATCTGGGCGCTGATGTCCTCCGTCGCCTTGGAGGTCTGGTTGGCGAGGCTCTTGACCTCGCTGGCGACCACCGCGAAGCCCTTGCCGGCGTCGCCGGCGCGCGCCGCCTCGATCGTCGCATTTAGCGCCAGAAGGTTGGTCTGCTCCGCGATCGAGGTGATCAGGTCCACGACGGCGCCGATCTTCTGGGCTGCCGCATTCAGTTCCTGGACCTGCGCATCGGACTGTGACGCCGCGTTCGCCGCCTCGTTGGCAATGCCGCTTTGGGCATGCACTTGACGGGAGATCTCCTGGATCGAACTGCCCAGTTCCTCGGCGGAGGACGCCACGGTCTGGACATTCGTGCTGGCCTCTGTCGCTGCCGCGGACACCGTTATGGCCTGGGCCGAGGCCTGCTCGGCCGCCGCGGACAGGGAGTTGGCCATCCCCTGCAACTCGGTCGCAGCGGCGGCGACGGTATGCAGGCGCTCGGCGGCCACGTCCTCGAAATCATGGGTCAGCTTTTCGATCAGATCGGCCCGCCGCTGCCGTTCGGCCTGGGCTTTCTCCTGCTCTTCTGCAAGGCGGTCCGCCTCGATCTTGTTCTCCTTGAAGACCTGGACGGCATCGGCCATTTCACCGACCTCGTCCTTGTGGTCACGGGCCGGAATATCGACTGCCGTGTCGCCATCGGCGAGATGGTGCATGGCGGCCGTCATCAGGCTGATTGGACCCGTGATGCCGCTGCCGATCGCCCAGGCGGCGGTGAGGCCGAAGATCATGCTGATCACTGTGACGACGGACATGGTGCCAACTGCGTTGGCCATGGCCGACGCCATCTGCGGGCCCAGCGTATCCTGCCGTTCCTTGACTGCCAGCTTGAAGTCCTCGATCTTGCCAGCCATCTCTGGCCCGAGCATGTCAAGGGTATCTGTGATCAGCGTATTGCGGCTGTTGATCGCCCGATACACGCCCTCCATGCCCTCGGCATATGTGGCCATGTGCTCGCGGGCAGCCATTGCACGCTGCCGCCTGCGGGGATTTTGCAACTCCCTAAGCAGGGTATCCATCCGCTCTTCGAAGGCGGCCATCTCGCTACGGGCTCGCTCGATCGCCGCATCCGTGTTCTCGGTCAGGAACAGCGTGACATACAACCTGACCAGCAGAAGGTGACGAACCGCCTGACCAGCGTGAAAGGCAGCGCTGGCATCGTCATCCCGAAACGCCGATGTCATGACATCGTTCAGCGCTGCCTCCGCGGCCGGGCCATCGGTACGCAAAATCTCTTCGTAGATGCGGTCGCGATCGTGCTGGAAGGCCACGACCCGGTCGAAAGCGGCGGCGTACTGGCCAAGTCCCTCTTCGACATCATGCATCAGGTCAATGCGCGCGCGGGTCTGGGGATCGTCGCGACGTTCGTCCAGGATCCCCAGCGTGTTCTCGATCATTGTCTGGGTGCGTGCCTGAAAGCCGCGTACTTCCTCCGCCTCTTCATCCGAGTGGCGGATGATGAAGTCCTTCACGTTCATGCGCGTCATCAGCATGTTCGCCTGGACACGCCCGACCTCGTTGGTTGACCGCGCGAGCCAACGATACTCGGTGACCATGGCGTCGCCAGACCACAGGGCAGTCACACCGACGGCACCGACGACCAGGAGGAGGGCCAGCACGATGCCGAAGCCACTCCAGATTTTCGCGCCGATCCGAATGCGCTTCAGGAAATTCATAGCCGGGACATCCCCTCTTCCGATTACGTCGGATTCAATCGGAGTCCCGCAATCCTTAATCATCTCTTAACTGAATAATCGGCCATTGCCGTGAAGTAACGGTGAGTACATACATACTCGAGTACGCGATCATGAGGACACGCTAATAGATAGTTGGTAGGTAAGCAGCATTAGGTGACGGGCATGTAAGCCCGACATCGTTTGCGCAGCCGTCGCAGAGACGCACTGCCGGTGGCACATGACATAGCGTATCACAACGTTTTCAGGACGCGGCTTTTCGGGCCTTTTCCATGCGCTTGCGGTCGTTGGGGTCCAGGTAACGCTTGCGCAAGCGAATCGACTGCGGTGTGATCTCCACCAGTTCGTCGTCCTCGATGTAGGAAATCGCCCGTTCCAGCGTCATCTTGATCGGCGGCGTCAGCTTGATCGCCTCGTCCTTGCCGGCGGCGCGCACGTTGGACAGTTGCTTGCCCTTGATGACATTGACCTCGAGGTCGTTGTCCCGGGTGTGCTCGCCGATGATCATGCCCTGGTACACCTTGGTGCCCGGGTCGATCATCATCGGGCCCCGGTCCTCCAGGTTGAACAGGGCATAGGCCACCGCCTCGCCGTCGCTGTTGGCGATCAACACGCCCGTGCGCCGGCCCTGGATCGGCCCCTTCATCGGCTGATAGCCGTGGAACAGCCGGTTCATGACGCCGGTGCCGCGGGTGTCGGACAGGAATTCGCCGTGGTAGCCGATCAGCCCGCGCGACGGCGCGTGGAACACCAGCCGCTGCTTGTCGCCGCCCGACGGCTTCATTTCGATCAGGTCGGCGCGCCGCTCGGTCAGCTTTTGGACGACGGTGCCGGAGAACTCCTCGTCGACGTCGATCTGCACCTCCTCGACCGGTTCCATCTGCTGGCCGGTCACTGGGTCGGCGCGGAACAGAACGCGCGGGCGGGAAATCGCGAGCTCGAAGCCCTCCCGCCGCATGGTCTCGATCAGGATCGCCAACTGCAGTTCGCCGCGGCCGGAGACCTCGAACGCCTCCTTGTCGGGGCTCTGCGCGATCTGGAGGGCAACGTTGCCCTCCGCCTCCCGGTCGAGGCGTTCGAGGATGACGCGGCTGGTGACCTTGTCGCCCTCGCGCCCGGCGAGCGGGCTGTCGTTGACGGCAAAGGTCATGGAGATGGTCGGCGGGTCGATCGGCTGGGCCGGGATCGCGTCTGTCAGTTGCGGGTCGGCGATGGTGTCGGCGACCGTCGCCTTGGTCAGGCCGGCGATCGCCACGATGTCGCCGGCACGCGCCTCGTCCATCGCGACCCGCTCGAGCCCGTGGAAGGCCAGGATCTTGGAAACCCGGCCGCGCTCGATCTCGCTGCCGTCGCGGGCGAGTGCGCGGACCGACATGTTCGCCTTCAGGACACCGCTTTCGATCCGCCCGGTCAGGATGCGGCCAAGATAGGGGTCGGCCTCGATGATCGTGGCGAGCATCGAGAAGGGTTGGTCGGGCGCCACGGTCGGCGCCGGCACATGGTCGACGATCAACTGGAACATCGTCGACAGGTCGTCGGTCTGCACGCCCTCTTCGAGCGAGGCCCAGCCGTGCTTGCCGGACCCGAACAGGGTCGGGAAGTCGAGCTGGTGTTCGTCGGCGTCGAGGGCTGCGAACAGATCGAAGATCTCGTCATGGACCTCGTGCGGGCGGGCGTCCGGACGGTCGACCTTGTTGATCATGACCATCGGCCTCAAGCCCCGTTTCAGGGCCTTGGACACCACGAACTTGGTCTGCGGCAGCGGCCCCTCCGCGGCGTCGACCAGGACCAGAACACCGTCGACCATGGAGAGGATGCGTTCGACCTCGCCGCCGAAATCGGCGTGGCCGGGCGTGTCGACGATGTTGATCCGGTAATCCTGCCAGTCGACGGACGTCGCCTTGGCCAGGATGGTGATGCCGCGTTCACGTTCCAGGTCGTTCGAATCCATCGCCCGTTCGGCCAGGCGCTGGTGCGCCTTGACCGTCCCGCTCTGGCGCAGAAGCGCGTCGACCAGGGTGGTCTTGCCATGGTCGACATGGGCGATGATCGCAATGTTGCGCAGATCCATGGGGGCCGCCGGATGTTCGGGTGAGTGACCGCCGGCCGGGGAACGGCGACGTCGCAAAATTGCGGTTCATGTACAGAGATAAGTGAGGCCCGTCACCCGCCGTCGAGGCCCTGATCGGCGCATGGCGGATGTGCCGCGCCGTCGTTTCTTGAATTGGCCGGGCCGGCGTCTATTGTCGCGACATCGGTGGACCGTCATTCCGGTCGGGCTGCCGCCATCTAACGCCAAGTCCGGGGGACGATCAGCGCATGAAGGGCGACGCAACGGTCATCAAGCACCTCAATATCGTGCTGACCAATGAGCTGACCGCGATCAACCAGTACTTCCTGCATAGCCGCATGTTGAAGAACTGGGGCCTCATGAAGGCGGCCGACCACGAGTACAAGGAATCGATCGAGGAGATGCAACACGCCGATGTGATCATCGAGCGTATCCTCTTCCTCGAGGGGCTCCCCAATCTCCAGGAGCTGCACAAGCTCCTGATCGGGGAGAACGTCAAGGAGATCATCGAGTGCGACCTGAAGATCGAGCACAAGGCGATCCCGGACCTTCGCGCCGCCATCGAGTACTGCGAGACGGTGCAGGACTATGTCAGCCGTGACCTGTTCCGGAAGATCCTGGAAAACGAGGAAGAGCATGTCGACTGGCTCGAAGCTCAGCTTGAGCTGATCGAGATGGTCGGCCTGCAGAACTACACCCAGACCCAGATTTGAGGTCCGATCATTCTGCTTCCAGCGAGGCTGCGATGCGGTTGCGGCCCGCCGCCTTGGCCAGGTAGAGCGCGCGGTCGGCCCGCCGCATCGGCGCCTCGATACTCGCATCCTCCGGCAGCAGGGCGGAGACCCCGGCCGAGATCGACAGCCGCAGCGCTTCGTCCGGCGGGGCGAGAGCAAGGCGCACCACGGCAAGGCGAAGCCGCTCGGCGAGCTCGACCGCCGCCACCCCCTCCGTCTCCGGCAGGAGGACCGCGAACTCCTCGCCGCCGATGCGCCCGACGATGTCCTGTTGCCGGGTCGCCTGGTAAAGCGCCTCGGCAACTGCCGCCAGCACCCGGTCGCCGGCGGCGTGGCCGTGGGTGTCGTTGACCCACTTGAAGTAGTCCAGATCGATCATCATCAAGCTGAGCGGCCGGCGGTAGCGCCGGCTGCGGGCGAACTCCGTCGCGGCAAGCTCAAGGAAATGGCGACGGTTGTGCAGGCGTGTCAGCTCATCGGTGGTTGCGAGCTCGCGCAGGCGCTGTTCGACGGCCTTGCGCCGGGTGACGTCGAGGGCCGCGAGGTAGAGCGCTTCCTGCCCGCGGAAACGGATCGGCGTGGTCGAAACCTGCAGCCAGACGTCGCCGCCGTCGCTGCGGGACAGGCGCACCTCCCGCCCGTCATGACCCGTCCGCCCGGTATCGCCGCGGCCGACGGTCATCGCTTCCATGATCCGGTGGCGTTCCAGGGGGGTCGAGCCGATCTCGCTGATATTGGTGCCGACCAGTTCCGACGGCGGTCGGTTGACGAACCGCCCGAAGGTCGGGTTGGCCAGCAGGATTTCTCCGGTCATTGGATCGATCACTGCGATCGCGGCGGGCACCGACTCGTAGAGATGACGGAGGTGCGCCTCCCGTTCCTCAAGCCGGGAATGGGCCGCGATCGCGTCGTCCCGCGCGCGGGCGAGATCGTCGATCAGGCCGGCGTTTGAGAACCGGAGGGCCAGCATTTCCCGATGGCTCGCGTGGACCTTCTGACCCCAGCGCATCGCCGCGACATACATCAGCAGAAGCACCGTCGTGACCGCGATCGAATAGGGGTCGAGGACCAGGGCCGCGCGCGCGGCAGGCGGGATCAGTGCTGCGAGGAGAAAGCTGGTCAGTGTCGGCAGGAAGGCGGACTTGGTCATCACCGCGGTGGTCGCGACCATAACCAGCGCGGCCGTTACGATCGCCTGGGCGACCGGGTCGCCGGGTTCGAAGAGGAGCGCCCCCGCGGCACCCCAGATACCGCCGGTCATCAGGGAAAGGACCGCCTGGGCATTGGCCCAGGGCCGCGGATCGTCCCCCGCTGATGCGAAATACAGGATGGAGAGCCGGCGCTGGCCTTCGCAGAAGGCGAGATAGATCGCGACCAGTGCGACCAGGACGATCGGCGGCTGGCGGTCCGCGAGCAGCCCCAGGAGCACGACCAGGCCCGCAACCGGCGACCACGGCGACGCCCGCGCCATCCGGAACGAGAGGTTGATGAGTTCCCGATCGAGGCGGCTGTCGCTGGGCGGTTCCGGCCGCGGATCGATTGCGAGCCCGATCCTGGCGAAGACACCGCTCGGGCGCTGCGCCGCGGGACTCTTGTGGGTTCGGGGACCCGATTGTTCTGAGGCCGTCACGCTCGCGTCGACCCTCGCCTTGGCCCGCCTGAAGCTCGAAAGCCCGTCGGCGAATGCCGTTCATCTTTCGTTGATAACTCTAACACACTCTAGCGCACTCGGGTTGACCGTCGGTGAAGGGCGTTGCGCCAGATCACTATTGCAAGTCACTCGCATTAGCGTTAACACCAAGGCGCAGGTCCCATCGACGTTCGGAAGACCGCCCATGTACATCTGCGTTTGCAATGCCCTGAACTGCCGCGCCGTCAACCGCGTCATCGCCGACGGCGAAGCCGGCACGGTGTCCGAAGTCTACAAGTCGCTCGGCACGGCGCCGGTTTGCGGCAAGTGTTCGTCGATGATCCGCGACATGCTGCGCGCCGGCGGGCCGGAGACGGCGGCCGCGACCTGAACGGCGCGCTGTCCGTGGCGCGAGGCACGGTCCCAACAAACACCGTCGTCAGGCCGCATGCAGGGCCTTGAGGACTATTGGCGGGCGGCAGACCGTGCGCTAAGGGGCGCGCGGCGCCTCGCCCGGCGCCCTGCGGCGGAACAACGCCAGTTCGACCGGCTGCATGCCCTTCGAATAGTTGACGCCGGTGACGGTCGCGAACCGGACGATCGCCTCTGAACTGTCGATCACCGCCTGCATGTCGTTGAAGGCGTCCACCTGGTCCGCCTCGACGACGGCGACATCGACCAGCCCGCCGATCAGGAGGTTGTAGGCCTTCGCCCCGGCCTGCTGGCTGAGCTCGCTGATGCCGGCCGTGCCCTCGACCACGTCGTCGCTCATCAGGATCGTGTTCGTGCCGAGCAGGAAGACCGCACTCGGTTCATGATACCCGACCATCACCACGGCGGGTTCCGGTGCCGTGATCTCCTCCCGGATCGCCTCCGCCAGCTCTCGGCTCACCCAGATCGACTGCAGGGACGGGAAGAGGGCGCCATAGACCATCCAGTAGATCACCACCGACCCGATCAGGAACGGGCCCACCGCCTCGCGCAGTTGGCCGCGCCACACGGCACCGACGCCCAGTCCCGCGGTCACCATGACGGCTATCCCGGCGACCAGTCCGGGCGCTGACAAATGGTTGTCCGCGACATAGGGAAAGGCGACCAGGACGGCCGCCAGCGCGACACTCGCGACAGCCCAGATCGTGGTCACCGCGCCGGTCAGGATGGTGTCGGTCCAGCCGCGTGCCCGCGCGCGCAACTCTTCCCAGCTGACATCCCGGCGCGTCAGGTCCTCCAGGAACGCCGCCGCTGCGATGGTGAGTGCCGGAAAGGTCGGCATCACGTAGTGCACGAGCTTGGTCGGCACCAGCTCGAACACGATCCAGGTCGGGATCACCCAGGCCAGGAGGAAGCGGCCCGCCGCCCGGTCGCGTCGGCGATAGAGCCAGGGCAGGGACAGCCAGACGAACAGCGACCACGGCCACAAGGTAAGGAAGGACGAAAGCAGGAACGTGCCCGGCGGCGCCCCGTGGTTTTCCACGCCCGCCAGGATCTTGGGCACGAAGTCCTCTCCCAGGGAGCCACGGAAGAAGGCGCCGTCGCTGGCGATGGTAATCAGCATCAGCCAGGGCAGCACCATGGCCCCGACAATGCCGAGGCCGACGCGCGGGCGCATCTGGCTGAGCCAGGTCCGCTTGCCGTCGCTGAGGACGAGTGCCAGGGCGGTGAGGCCGGTCACCATCGGCGCGATCGGACCCTTGATCAGGATCCCCGCCCCTTGCGCGATCCAGAACAGGGTCGTCCAGCGCTTGGCGAGCCTCTGCCCCTCCTGGAAACCGAGATAGGCCTTGGCGAGCACAAACTGGGAGAGGGTGATCATCGCCAACAGCATGGCATCGGTCTTGGCGAGGCGGGCTTCGACCCCGAGCAGCAGAGCCGAGCCGAGCATCACCGCCGCCGCCGTCGCGGCCCCGCGCCCGACGAGGATGAGGCCCGTCCAGTAGGTCGCCAGCATCGCCAGCGCCGCGCCGATCGCCGACGGCAGGCGGTAGGCCCAGATCTCCTTGGCCTCGGGGCTGGAGAACAGGCGAACGGCGGTCGACTGGAGCCAGTAGATCCCGACCGGCTTCTTGTAGCGCTTGGTGTCGAGATAGGAGATGTCGACGTAGTCGCCGCTCAACACCATCTGGCGCGACGCTTGGGCGAACCGCGGCTCGTCCCGGTCCGCCGGCGGAATCGAGCTCTGCCCCGGGGAGAACAGAATCAGCGCCAGCAGGATCAGCGTGACGGTCGGCATCGGCAGCCGCTCGATCCAGTTCTGTTCGGTGCCGTTCGCCAAGTTGAGCCTCGTCGAGAAGATGCGGTCGTCGGGTCCGTCCGGGGACTGACGTTTAGAGCAGATGGCCGGCGATTGGGAAGGCCCGTTCCCGGCCACCGCCGCCCTACTCGGTCGGCCCGGCGGCGTCCTGCCTGGCCCGGCGGGCGAGTTCGGCCTCCCGCCGGAAAATGTACAAGCCGGCCGCGGCCATGACGGCGGCACCGGCGAGGACCCCGCGGTCGGGCCATATCGCCCAGATGGATATGTCGAAGACGATCGCCCAGACGATCGCCGAATACTCGAACTGCGCGATCGCCGAGGCCGGGCCGAGCCGATAGGCCTGGGTCATGGCGATCTGCCCCATGCCGCCGACCACGCCGATCGCCACCAGGACCAGCCACTCCCAGCCGCTCGGCTGCACCCAGGCGGTCGGGATCGGCATCGCCGCGGCGACGCCGGGCGACAGGGTGGCGACCAAGAGCAGCGTGCCGGTGACCATCGCGGAGGTCACCATGAAGCCGAGGACGATGGCGCCGGTGCTTTCGGTCTCGCTCAGAAGGCGCGTCCACACCAATCCCAGGGCCATCAGGGCCGTTGCCAGGAGGGCCAGGAACGCGACCCAGTCGACCGCGTCGCCCCCGGGCCTGAGCATCACGAGCACACCCAGGAAGCCGACGATGACCGCGGTCCAGCGGCGCGGTCCGACGCTTTCCCCCAGGACCGGCACGGACAAGGCCGTGATGATGAGCGGCGAGGCATAGGCGATCGCGTAGATGTTCACCAGCGGCCTGACGGTGAACGAATAGAAGAAAGAGAGGAGGGCGACCGTCAGGACGAGGGAGCGTGCCAGAAGCAGGCCCCACCGGCGCACCCGCAGCCGGACGATGCCGCCGTCGTACCAGATGAACAGGGCGATCGGCAGGATCGACACGGTCGCCCGGAAGAACGCCAATTGCACGATCGGGATATCCCGCTCGCCCATCAGCTTGATCAGGACGTCCATCGTCGACAGGAGGCCGAGCGCGGCGATCTTGCAGGCGATCGCCTCGGTCACCCGGTTCTGGCGCACGACGGGGGCCAGGGTGGCGGCGGCGGTCATGACGGGCGCACGGGGTCAGTCGGTCGCCGGTGCCGTGGGCTCGATCAGGCGGATCAGGCCCTCCTGGGCGCAGGAGGCGATGAGCGTGCCGTCCTGGGCGAAGAAGCTAGCCTGGGTGAAGCCGCGCGCCCCGCCCGAGGCAGGAGACGTCTGCGCGTAGAGCAGCCAGTCGTCGGCCTTGGGATCGCGATGGAACCACATCGCGTGGTCGAGGCTGGCGGTCATGATGCGCGGGTCGATCCAGGCGATCCCGTGCGGCATCAGCGCTGAATCGAGCAGCGTCATGTCCGAGGCGTAGGCGAGGATCGCCCGATGCAGGGCCGGGTCGTCGGGCAGGTCGCCGATCGCCCGGCACCAGGTGTTCTGGAACGGTGGCTTCGGCTTCGGGTCCCGGTGGCCGGCCGGGTCGATCGGGCGCAGCTCGATCGGGCGCGGTTTCAGGAACCAGGTCCGATGTGCCTCCGGCACCTCCTCGGCCATCGCCACTCGGCGCTGGTATTCCGGTTGGATCGTCTCCGGCCCGACCACCTCCGGCATGGCGACGGCGTGGCTGAGGCCGCCTTCCGCCTTATGGAAGGACGCCGACATGTTGAAGATCGCCTGACCCTTCTGGCGGGCGACCACGCGCCGGGTGGTGAAGCTGCGGCCGTCGCGGATGCGGTCGACCTCATAAAGGATCGGTGTCTTCGGATCGCCGGCGCGCAAGAAATACGCGTGTAGTGAGTGCGCCTGCAGCCCCTCCACCGTGCGTTGGGCGGCGACCAGCGCCTGGGCGAGGACCTGCCCGCCATACACACGCTGCCAGCTGTCGCGCGGGCTGACCCCCCGGTAAAGGTTGACGTCGATCAGTTCCAGATCGAGCAGGTCGAGGAGTTCGGCAAGTTCCGGGGGCATCACAGGGGTCTTCGCGCAGCGGTCAGAGCTTCCGGGTGATGCCGGCTGGCCGAAGCCGTTGTCAATCGAATGCCAACGGGAATCAGCCCTGCAGCCCCTGCCTCGCTTCCCTCACGCTTGCTTGTCGCGGATCAGTTCCGCCGGCAGGCGGCCGGACCGCAAGAGCGAGCCCAGGACGTAGAGAACGCCGAGACAGGCGAGCGGATCGTCCGCCGAAAGCACCTCGGACTTGGCCCGGTCGCCGAGGCCGAGGCGTTTGCCCAGCGCCTCGATCGGCTGCTCCGGCAGGAGCGCCTCTCCAAGGCCGGCGACCAGGGCGCCGAGGCCGCGGCCGATATCTCCCTCGGTGAATAGCGCCTGGTCGACCTCCTCCCAGGCGCGGGAGAGATCGCCGTAGCTGTCTTCATGCTCGGCAACTTCAGCGATTGCGGCAAGCGCCCACAGGGCCGGCACCTTGGTCCGCGTGCCGATCGCAACCGGACCCGGCTCCGGAACGCCGCCGAACGCCGCCAAATTGTAGAGCAGCCACGGATAGTCGATGCCGGATTCGACCGAGTGGAACAGCCCGCCCCAGAAGCGCGGATTGACCTCGATCAGCTTGGGCGTCGTCGCCGGATCGCCGTCCCAGCGGAAGTCGATCTCGGCCACGCCGTTCCAGCCGATCGGCCCCATCAGGTCCTGAGCGATGTCCGGCAACCGGCCGGCCTCGACCGTCTCCCGCAGCACGCCGAAGCCGCCTTCGACCGGAAAGGTCTGCAGGTTGCGATAGGCCATGCTGGCGGCGATGTCGCCGTCGCGGGCGATCAGGGTGAGGCAGTAGTCGGCGCCGGGCACCAGCTCCTGCAGCAGCATCAGGCCCTCGTCGGCGGGGTCGAGCTGCGGGGCCATCGCCCGGTACTGGGCGGTCAGGGTGTCGAAGTCGGCGGCCTTCACGACGCCGCGCCCGCCGGTCCAGGCCGGCGCCTTCAAGAACAGGGGAAAGCCGATCTTCTCGGCCGCGGCGGCGAGTTCGCCTTCGCAAGCGACCAGCTCCGTCCGCGGCGCTTCGACCCCGAGCCGGCCCGCGGTGACCGAAAGGTTCTGCTTCGGGTGGACCGCGTCGATCGCGGCTGTCGCAGGGACTGCCAAATGAATATGGGGGGCGAACCGGTCGCGGTGGCGGGCCAGGATGCGGGTGTCGCGGTGGATCGGCATCAGGACGTAGGGCCGGCCGTCGTCCGGGGCGAACGCCCGCACCTGCTCGACCAGTGCGTCGATGTAGGCCGCTTCGTCCTCGCGCGGGTCCGGATGCAGGAAGGTCTCCCGCACGTGCCGGGAGAAGGAGAGCATCATGAGCGGGGTGTGATCGCAGCCGATCACCTCCAGCCCGCGGGCGCCGAGGGACCGGGCCGCCGCCAACGCCTGCAGACTGCGGCCGTGGGTGACGATGACCCTTCCGGGCAGGCTCTTTTGATTTGTCACTGGTGAAGGTCTCCGCGACGGTCGACGCGCCATGAACGCGCGCCGGCCATCGCGGGTTCGGCGGCGAGGTTAACTGATCTCGGCGAACGGGTCCGCCACGCCGTCCGGCAACGGCACCTCGAAAACGTTCAGGATGGTGGAAATCAGCTGGTAGTAGCCGATCAGAAGGGTGAGATCGACGACCATCCGTTCGCCGATGGCCGCGATCGCCGCCCGATAGGTGGCGTCGTCGACCCCATGATCATCGACGATACCGCGGGCGAAGGCGTGCACGGTCGCGGCCCTTTCATCGTCGAAGACCGGCTGCCGGCGGTTCCGGATCGCCTCCAGCACCGGTTCCGACACACCATGCTCGCGGGCGAAACGGGCATGGGCGAACCACTCGTAGCGGCTCTTCCACCTGGCCGCGACCACGCAGACCGCGATCTCCAGGAGGTCGCCGGGCAGGCTGTTGTCGAAGCGCAGCGCCTCGCCCACCGCCTGCAGGGGCAACCCGATGCCGGGGCTGTAGAGCATTGCGTTGAACGGCCCGGCGAGACCGGGCAGGCCGTCGGTCAACGACTGGGTCGTGCCGCGGCGACCGCCCATGATGGCATCGTAGACGCGCCGCTGTTCGGAGCTGAGCGCCTCCGCGGCCAGGATCTCGAGGCGGCTCATGGCTGTCAGCCGCGCACCTTGCCGAGCCGCAGATGCGGCCACGGGTCGGGGAAGCCGGCGAGTTCGACCGGCACGTCGATCAGGGTGGGGCCCGAGCGCTCGAAGCCGGCCTTGATCTCCTTCACCATCTCCTCCGGCCCGTGGGCGCGCCGCCCGGTCGCCCCGAAGCTCTCCGCCATCTGGACGAAGTCGGGATTGTGCAGGTTGGTCGCGATGGTGCGGTTGCCGTGGTCGTAGATCTGCATGCGCCGGACATTGCCGTACGCACCGTCGGAGAACACCACGGTGACGACGTTGAGGTTCTGCTGAACCGCCGTCGACAGTTCCTGGATGGTGTAGAGGAGGCCGCCGTCGCCAGAGATGCACAGGACCGGTTTGTCCGGGGCGCCGACCTTGCAGCCGAGGGCCGTCGCGAAGCCAAAGCCGAGTGTCCCCTGGTAGGTGGAGGTGACATAGCTGCGCGTGTGATAGGCGTCGAAGCCGGCGCGGCCGATATAGCCGACCTGAGTCAATTCCTCGACCAGGATGCCGTCGTCCGGCAGCGCCTCTCGGCAAGCGTCCAGGTAGGCCATCTGCGGGCCGAACTTCTCCAGGCAGAACGCGCGCGACTTCGCCCGCATCGCCTTGAATTCCTCGACCCGCGACGGCCGGTCGAGGGCGCCGAGACCGTCGATCAGGGCCCGGGTGCCTGCCTTGGCGTCGGCCAAGAGGCTGACATCGGGCTTGCGTACCCGGTTGACCTCGACCGGGTCGATGTCGAGGCGGATCAGCTTGATGTCCTCGTCGAAGCCCCACAGGGTGATCTGCGGTACTAGGCGCGTGCCGATCGCCAGCACCACATCGGCGGTCTTCCACATCTCGTGGGCGCCGTGGATCTTCTGGACATACGGCTCGCGGTCGCTGATCAGGCCGAACGAATTGCGCGACGGCACCACGGGCGCCTGAAGCAGCTGGGCGAGTGCCTGGATCTCCGGCCCGGCCTCGACGGCACCGCCGCCGTAGAAGATCATCGGGTTCTTCGCGCCTTTCAGCAGCTCGACCGCCTTTTCCAGCGCCACCGGATCGACCGGCGGCGGTGCTTCGGCGGCGGCCGGCGGGGCCATCGTCACTTCGGTGCGCATCGCCAGGATGTCGAGCGGCACCTCGATCCCGACCGGCTGCGGCCGGCCGCTCTTGAGTGCCTTGAAGCCGTCGCGCATCAGGGCGGGGATCTGGGTCGGATGATCGGCGCGGGCGGCCCATTTGGTTAGGCCGCGCATGGTGCCGATCTGATCCGGGATTTCATGCAGCTCGCCCACCCCCTTGCCGAGGAAGGCCGAGTGGATCTGGCCGGTCACGCAGAACACCGGGGCGCCCAGCGCATAAGCGGTGGCGAGGGCCGCGGTGGTGTTGAGGAAACCCGGACCCGGGACCACGGCATAGATCCCCGGCCGTCCGGACACCTGGGCGTAGCCGGTCGCCATGTAGGCGGCGGCCTGCTCATGGCGCGGGTGGATCACGCGCAGCTCGTTGGAATGGTCGTGGAAGGCGTTGAACAGGTGGTCGAGCTGGATGCCCGGCAGGCCGAAAACGGTATCCACGCCATGGGCGAGGAGCGAGCGCACCAGGGCCTCGCCGCCCGACATCTGGCCCTGCGTCATCTGATCCATGGGTGTCGCCCCCGTCGTCTTGGGTCTTGTCGTGATGACCTCAGCCTCTATCCCCGTTGCGACCGGCTGGCAATCGCGAAGGTGACACGGCGCATCGGTCAGGTGCGGCTCAACAGCTTGATCCGGCCGTGATCGACGCTCAGCCCGATCTCGCCGTTCAGCATGGCGCGGGCATGGTTGCCGAAGACCTCGGCGCGCCACCCGGTCATCTGCGGCCAGTCAGCGTCCGGATCGATGGCGATCCGTTCGAGATCGGCGGAGGAGGCGACCAGCTTCGCGGCGACTCCCGCCTCTTCGCATTTGAGCTTCAAGAGCACCTTCAGGAGGTCGGTCACCGGCCCGAGCCCGGCCGGCGTTTCCCGCCGTTCCGGCTTGTCCGGCAGGTCGGCGTCGTCGAGCCCCTTGGCGGCCCTCACGGCTTCCAGGACGGCCGCCCCGTGCCGGCTGTCGGCG
>CAYNIS010000033.1:0-15219 GCA_964397055.1 uncultured Rhodospirillaceae bacterium
GGTCCCCTTCCATCCACGGTTCAGGCACTCACGGGGAGCGGCGGCCAGCACTGGCTATTCAAGCACCCGAGCGGGCACGTTCGACCCGGGCAGCCAGGAAGGCATGATCGTCGTCGAAGATCGGCATGCCGTCATCATCGGTCGCGGTCAGCGCGCGGTCATAGCGGGTCGCCCGGGCCGGCGCCCAGTAGCGACAGTCCGGCATGAACAGCTCAAGCCATTCCCCGTAGTCGCCGGCGTCGAGAAGGTCGGCCTCGCGGAACAGGAACTGCGAGACCTCGAACCAGAGGTCGAGTGCGCTCATGGCCCTACCCGCTCACGCCGCTTCGATCCGGCGCTCGGGCTCGCCCATCAGGCCGGCCCAGCGGCAGTAGAAGTTCCACTGGTTGTGTTCGGAAAAATAGGCGCCGAAGGAGCCTGGGTACCCGGCGCGGCGGCCATCGCCGGCCTCGTGCATGCCCATCTGATAGTTGAAGTCGAGGGTCTGGCCGACGACGCCACGGGTGGCCTCCGTCACCTGTTCGAAGTTCTCCGTATCGTCCTGGGCGGCGATGCCGGCGGCGGCCTGGGCCCGGGCGAAGTCGAGCCGCGCCATCTTCTGCACCGCCTCCGGCGCGCCGGCATCGATCAGGCACCACTGCCAAGCTTCCAGCGTCTGGGCGCTGCGCGGGTGCCAGAGGTAGAGGCCGAACGGCCGCAGGGCGGAGAAATTGTTGTGGGAGAAGTTAGGGAAGACGTTGCCGAAGCCGAGCGCGAAGACATTCGCCTGGGCCTTCGACAGCCGGCTTTCCAGTCGGTCGCGGCAGGCGCGGACATAGTCGACCACCTCCGCCCCGTACTGTTCGGCCTCTTCCAGGTCCTTGTCGAAACGTTCGGCCCCGGTCGCGATGCCGGTGACGTTGTGGCCGCCGTCGAACCGGACATTGGCGAGGGACGGTGCTGCCGCGTAGGTCAGCGGGCTGACCTGCCGGATGTCCAGGCGGTAGACCGACCCGTGGCTGTAGGGCAGGTGATAGACGTCGCCGGCGAAGTTCTCCGCCGCGAGCTTCCAGTTGGCGACCTGGCGATAGCGCTGGAACCCGGGGACCGCCCGCCAGCCGCCGAGGGCCCGCTCGATCGAGATGTCGAGATACCAGCGGAAATCGCCGAGATACTGGTCGAGGCTGACGGCACCGGCATCCCACGAGCCGAACAGGAAGCCGCCGTAGTTGGCGATCTTCGGGATCGGGTGAAGCGCCCATTCGTCGCGGTCGAGGCGACCGTGATAGCCCTCCTTGTGATAGGGCACCCCGACCAGCCGTCCGCCGGTGTCGTAGCTCCAGCCGTGGAACGGGCAGACGAAGGTACGCGCGCTGCCATGATCCTCCCGGCAGAGGCGCATGCCACGATGACGGCAGGAGTTGAGGAAGCCGCGGACCTGCCCCTCCCGGTCGCGCGTCACCAGGACCGGATCCTCCCCCATGTAGTTGGTGAAGAAGTCGCCGGGTCCCGGGATCTGGCTTTCGTGGCCGAGGAACAGCCAGCACTGGGCGAAAACCCGTGCCAGTTCCTCCTGGTAGATTTCTTCCTCGAAGAACACGCGTCGGGACAGGAGACGCTGATCGAAATCGATCAGGCCCGCGATCGGGCGTTCAGACCTCATGGCGGCATCTTCCGCTGCGACGGAGGTATTCCCTTTACTTACCGCCGATACTGTTGCCGAGCGGCAGGGTCGGTGCAAGTCGTGCGACGCCATAACCCCAGTCGTGTTATGGATTTGACCCTGGCGGCGGAATCCCGCATGATGCGTGAACAACTGAAATCAGTGTCTGCGCGGCTGGAGGATCTTGGCAGTGCAGGACCCCGTTATTGAACGCCGCTTCGAAATCGCCGAAGACGGCCGTGGAAACATGCTCGTCCTCATCAGCGCCAAGCCGGGCGAACCGTCTGACCCGGTGCTGAAGTACGAGGGCGGGACCGATGCGATCCTGGAACGCGCGCCGGGCCAGACCGTGGTGCTGCCAAGGGTCCATCCCGAAGCGCTGCCGACGCTGATCAAGCGGCGCCGGGTGACCGTCGTCGAGATGACCGATGGCAGCGCCGAACGCAGCTATGATGCGAAGGTGCGCGCGGCCATCGGATCCCAGCGACGGCTGCCGACGACCGACGGCGCGCCGATCGTGCGCGACCTCCAGGTAGAGGCGGTTCACGATTTCGTGATCGCCGCCGACGGCGCGGTGTCCCTGATCATCTCCGAGAAGCGCGGCGATCCCAAGGATCCGGTCCTGCGCTATGCCGAGGGCAAGGCCGCCCTCTATCGGGAGGGGCCGGACGGTGCCCAGGTGATCACCCTGCCAGACCTGCATCCGGACGCCCCGTCCCGGCTGAAGGCCGTGGACGAGGTGACGATCTTCGAAGTGGGACAGAACGACCAAGCGCGGCACTACGTGGCCCGCGTGGAGGTGACCGATGGCGCCTGACGACACCCAACTTCCCGACAACGACCTGACCGTGGCCGAGCCGCCGTCGATCGAGCCGCAATCGGTCGAGCCGCAATCAATCGCGCCACCGGCCGGCGAAGATCCGACGGCGGGGGTCGAGCTTCTTCCCGGCGGCGACATGTCCGTACCCGCCCAGCAGCGCCCGCTCGGCCGGCTCGTGCAGGCGGTCGGCAATTTCGCCAAGAAGGGGGTCGACTGGTACAAGGGCCTCAACGGCACGAGGTCCGCGCTCCTGATCGAAGGAACCGCCCTGGCATTCACCGCCCTCGTCGCCCCGAAATACCTGCTCGCCGTCGGCATCGCATCGGCCGCCGGCATGGGGCTCGGGTGGATCAAGGACAAGCTCGAAGACTACATGCACAAGCATGGGCATGGGCATGGGCATGGGCATGGCCATCATGGCGAGGACCCGCATCATGGCCAGGACGGGCATGAACCGGGCCTGGCCGAGGCGCAGCCGTCCGCGAACATCGACATCGACCAGCCCGGGATCACGCCGGAGGAACTGCAGAGCCTGGAATTCGACGGCTTGCGCGTCTATCCCAGCGGCGCCGACCCGAGCCCGGTGGAAGATGGTCCGACGGCCGCGGCGAGCCATCCGAGTGCCCTTCAGAAGATGAAGATGAAGGCGGCCGTGCACACGGTGCAGGTGCTCCAGGTCGCGGTCTGCGCCATCCACACCGCGAAGTTCGCGACGCTGGGCATCCCCGGCATGGTGATGGCGGGCGTCGGCGTCGCGCACGAGGCGCATCACGTCGCCCACCACTACGACCACCACGGCAAGGAAGACGTCAAAAGCGTCGTCGGCCGACTGAAGGAAAGGCTCTCCGGCTTCAGCTTCAGCCGCAAGAAGGGCCAGGCCGACGACACCGGCGGCAGCGGCGGCGACGCCGGGGAGATCGTCGCACCGCCGGTCATGGACGACGCGCCGGTCGAACCTGTGCAGGCGAACGACGGGGCCGATGTCGTCCTGCCGTCGAGCGCGGCCAACGACCTGGAAGAACCGCAGAATGGCGGCGACGGCGGCTTGATCTTGCCGTCGGACGAGCGTACCGACCTCGTCACCAAGGCCGACGCCGACGACACGACGCCGACCGCCGACACCACGACCAAGCTGAAATCGGCCAAGCTGGGCTGATTGCGGGCGGGTATCGCGGCGGTCGGGGGTGTGCGTGACGGGGTGCCGGCCATCGACAAGGTCGGATCGGAAGCCCCCATGATCGAGCGCGCGAATGCCGGCGGCCACGCTTGGACCGTCAGTTCCGAAACCGGACGGCTGACGGATGTCCTGTTGTGCCGCCCAGACCACTACGCCTGGCAACCGATCAATGCCAAGGCGAAGGAGACGCTGCGCGCCGGAGGCGGCGGCCAGCCGTCACGCTCCGATCTCGAATCGAGCTATTCGGAAATGGTCGACGCGTTCGAGCAGGCCGGGGTGACCTGCCACTGGCTGGAGCCCGAACCCCACCTCGCCTACCAAGTCTACACCCGCGACAGCTCGCTGATGACGCCCTGGGGGCCGGTGATCACCCAGCTTGCCATGCCGGTCCGGCGCGGCGAGTACGCCGCCGTCATCGAGTTCTACGCGGAAGTCGGCCTGGCCGGCCTGGTCGACGGCATCTGGCGCTATTGCACGTCGGGCGCGATCGAGGGCGGCGACATCCATATCGTGCGCCCCGGCCTCCTCATCATCGGCACCAGCGACGGCCGCACCACGCCGGAAGGCGCCGAACAGATGGCCGGATGGTTCCGCGAGCAGGGCTGGGAGGTCCGGATCGAACCCTTCGCCGAGCACTTCCTGCACCTCGATGTCCTGTTCTGCATGGTGACGGACAGCCTGGCCGCGGTCGCGACGGAGGCGGTCGACCCGGCCTTCATCGACTTCCTTTCGGACCGGCAGATCCGTACCGTTCCGGTCAGCTACAGGGACGCGGTCCGGCTGGGATGCAACCTCATGAGCCTGGGCGACGACCGGGTGATTTCCTCCCGTCACGCCGCCGACCTCAATGCCAGGCTCAGGGCCGAGGGCATCAAGGTCTACGACCCGGACATGGAGGTCTTCTCCAAGGGCGGCGGCAGCGCCCACTGCCTCACCCTGGCGCTCAACCGGGTCGATTAGGCCTCGCCCCGGCAACGCCGGTCGACGGCCGCTCGTCCTCCATCGGTGCCCACAGGCTGTCGCACAGGCCGACGATCGCGTCGGTGGTCCAGCGCTCGATCGGGTCGCGGTCCAGCCCCCAATGGGCTTTGACGGCGATCCAGGTGCGCACGTAGGCACAGCGGTAGCCCCAGTTTGCCGGCAGCCAGTCGACCGGGTCGCGGTCGGCCTTCGACCGGTTCTGGCTGGCCGACACCGCGATCAGGGTCGGCACCCCCTCCGGCTCCAGCGCGTTGGCGTAACGCGCCCGCCGCGTTTCGTCCCAGCGGTCCGCCCCGCTGCGGTGGGCCTCCGCCAACGGCACGAAGTGGTCGATGTCGAGATCGCGGGGATCGGTGAGCATCTCCCCGCTGAAGGGGTCGTACCAGCGCCCGCCCACGACCCGGCAACCACTGTCGTCGTACGCCACCGAAACCAGGCTCTGCCGGATCAGGACCTCGTCGCGGGTCGACCGACAGTTGCCGTCATCGTCGAGCCAGTGGGGATAGAGGTCGCGGGCATAGGGTTCGGCGACACCCAGGACCAGCGGGGACTGGCGCAGGTTGATCACCGCACCGACGGCGGCAACGAAGGAGAGGAGCACGCGGCTGCGCCAGCCCAGGCGGGCAAGCAGCCAGCCGACCACACCGCGACCCCCCGAACGTCCGCGGCGCCCGCCGCCACAACGGCGCGACGGTGACCGGGATGCAGCCTTCCGGGCCATTCTCAGCTTCCCTGCGGGACGGGAAACGTGTCCGGAAAATACCTTCCGGATGGTGCAGCGACTCGACGCATGCACTGGGATATACGCGCTTCGTTCCGCGCGGTCGAGCCATTCCTGCCAGAAGCTTACGGCAGCTGCGCCGCGATGCTGGTCACCGCGGCACCGCTCTCCCAGTCTTCCGGGTCATCGAAGCGGACAAGTTCCCGCCCCCGGGCCGACGCGATGATCGCGATCGGCGTCTCCTCGACCGAGAACTGGCGGGCGAGTTCCCCGGTGACGTCGTGATAGATGACCACGCGCGCCATCTCGTGATCCTTCAGGATCTGGCGCGCGCGCCGCCGGCTGCCGTCGATCACGATCGGCACGATCGAAAACCGCTCCAGGCCACGGGTGAGCTGCAGTTCGACCAGCTTGCCCAGGTTCTCGATCGACAGGGGGTCATGCACGGACCAGAAGACGAGCAGCAAAGGTTCGGCCAGGAAGTTCCCCATCTTCAGTTCGTGGCCGAGACGGGTCGCCCGGTCGACGTCCGCATCTTCCCAGCGGCCGGGGCCCAGTTGCTCCGCCGATGTCGCCGCGTTGTCGGCGGTCATCTGCGGCAGGCGGTCCCGGAACAGGACGAACCCACCGACGCCGATCATCAGCGCAGCCCCGGCCAATGCGGCCAGAAGAGCCGGAACCATGGAGCGGGACTTGCCGGCCGCACCGCCCTTGGCTCCCGCCCTGGTCTTGCCCTTGGCGGCCGCCTTGGTCGTCGCCGCGGCGGCCTTCTTGCCGTCGTCCGCAGGCTGGGCGCCAGCCGGTCCGGCGCGCTGGGCGCCGGTCGGGCCTGGAGGCTGCTGCCTGCCCTTGGTCGCGTCGGCGTCCGGGGCGGAACGGGCAGGTCTCGATGCCATTCAACAACCTCCGGATCGGCTGGCGTGAGGCCGGCTTGCCGCGCGCAACGTAATCAGGCGGCGAGGGTCACGCCGGCGCCGACACGCCGCCCGATCAATCCGTGAGCGGGCAGTGCCGGCTGGCGGGCCGCCAGTTCATCCAGCCGGGCGATCAGGTGGGCCGGCATCGGGGCCGAGCGCCGCTCGGCCATGTCGACATGCAGGATCATGATCTCATAGGTCGCGACCAGGGTGCCCTCGACCCCGTGCACCAGCTCGTGAAAGGCATGGATGCGCTTCTGGTCGTGGTCGACGATATGCGTGACGAGCCGCAGCGGCGCGCCGGCCAGTGCCGGTTTTCCCATGGTGAAATGGGCTTCCAACACGAAGGTCGAACAGTTGGTCTCCTGGAAGTACGCCTTGTCGACGCCGACCTCCCGCCACAGGCTGGAAAGGCTGTCGAAAGCCAGCACGCAATAGGCCGGCTTGATCCGGCCGTGCCGGTCGGTCCATTCCGGTTTGACCGTCAGATGGTCTTCGAACAGCGCCATTGATCCTCGTCCCCTCCTGCGTCAGCCGCCTTCGGCGGCGAACCGCTGCCGCAAGCTACCCTTGATAATCTTACCATTGGCGTTACGCGGCAGCTCTTCACCCTCGATCAGGATGCGCACCGGCACCTTGAACGCGGCAATCTTGGAGGCGACGTAGGCCTTGAGGTCGTCCTCCCCGAGGCCGGATCCGGGCGACAGCTGGACCACGGCCCCGACCTCCTCCCCCAGAACACGATGCGGGATGCCGACCACCGCCGCATCGATCACCGCGGGATGGTCGAACAGCGCGTTCTCGACTTCCACGCAATAGACGTTCTCGCCGCCACGGATGACGATGTCCTTGGCCCGGTCGACGATGTAGAGGAACCCGTCCGCGTCAAGCCGGCCGATATCGCCGGAATGCAGCCAGCCGTCGGTGAAGGTCTCGGCCGTCGCGTCGGGGCGGTTCCAATAGCCGGGGACGATGTTCGGCCCCTTGATCCAGACCTCTCCCACCTCGCCGGTCGCGACGTCGTTGCCGGAGGGGTCGACGATGCGCACGTCGATTGCCGCGGCCGGCTGGCCGACGCTGTCCGGACGCTCCTGGTAGTCGACGCCGGTGATGCCGGAAGTCAGCGAGGACGTCTCGGTCAGGCCGTAGCCGTTGGAGGGCAGTGCCGCGGGGAACCGGGCGCGGATCTGGGCCGGCAGGTCGGGGGCGGCCGGTGCCCCGCCATAGGCGACGCCGACGACACCAGACAGATCGACCTCGCCGAAGCGCGGATGTTCCATCAATTGCCACGCCATCGAGGGCACGCCGCCGACATTGGTCAGGCCCTCTCCCCGGACCAGGTCGAGCGCACGGCCCGGGTCCCACTTGTACATCAGGACCACCTTGTTGCCGGCGTCCAGGCTGGTCACCAGGGTCGAATGGCAGCCGGTGACGTGGAACAGCGGCACCGACAAAAGGACGGCCCCCGGCGGGCGCGGTTCGCCGCGCAGGACCGGCGGCTCGATGCCTCGGCGCATCTCCGCCCGCGCACGGGCATAGGCCTGGTTGGTGACGTTGGAGGTGATGTTGCGATGCGTGCCCATCACCCCCTTCGGCCGGCCGGTGGTCCCGGAAGAGTAGAAGATGCTTGCCAGATCCTCCGGTGAGAGGTGCGCATCCGGCAGCGTGGCCGGCATCGCCCCGCTGAACGCATGGATGTCGGGGGCGGTTGCCGGGTCCAGGTCCGGGCAGCGGATCGACACCACCTGGCCAAGCTCGCCCATCGTGTCGAGATGGGGCCGGACCCGCTCGATCCGTTCGCGATCCGCAACCAGGACCTTCGCGCCGCTGTCGGCCAGGCCGTAGGCGAGTTCCTCCCCGCTCCACCAGGCATTGAGCGGCACCACGACCGCGCCGATCGCCGTCGTCGCCCAGAACGCGATCGCCCATTCCGGATAGTTGCGCGCGGCGACCGCCACCCGATCGCCCGTGGCGATGCCGGCCCGCGTCACAAGCGCCTGGGCGAAACGGGCCACCGCTTCGAAATGCCGGCGATAGGTCAGCCGCTCGCCCTCGTAGACTAGGTAGTCGCGCTCGCCATGGTCGACGGAGGTGACGAGCATCGCGCGCAGATCGGTCGGCGCGTGGCGCCAGACCCGGGTCGGGATCCCCCGGATCTCGACCGTTTCCATTTCGAACGGCGCCCCCGGGGCGGTCAGGTGACGGCGCACCGCCTCCAGGCTCGGGCGGCCGGCTGAATCTCGATCGAGCGCATCCAAATTCATCGAACGGGGTCCTCCGGAGCATTTTCCAGCCAGACTGGATCAGTCTGGCTGGAAAATGCTCACACTCTTGAACCGACGCGCAAATCTTCGGCGCGGCCCTGCTCCGTCCGCGTCCGATTTGCGCGAGGCGAGTTGGCGGCGGGCGGAACGCCATCACCGTCAAGCAAACGCGGTCGCAGCATATGGTCACCATCGGCTTTCGGCGGCAAAGTAGCGCCGTCTGGAGTTCCAGCGAAATCCCCCGCGACGACGGCAAGTCGCGCCCTGCCCTTCTGATCGAGCGTTGAAGATGATGATCAGCCCAATCCGGACCGTGCTGATCCTGCTCGCCCTGGTCGTGGCGAGCTTTGCCGCAACGCCGGTCGGCGCGCAGGCGACCGACCGGGATCGGGCGATTCTGGAGGCGATCCAGCGTCTGGAAGAACGCCTCGCCGAGCAGGAGAGGATGCTGGCGGAGGTCGAGAGCGCGGCGAAGCCGGACGCAGGGGAGGTTTCGGCGCCACCGGCGGAGACTGACGGCGGTGCCGGCGAGTTCGACCTCCTCTGGAGCGAAATCTCCTGGCGGATCCAGGGTAAGTTGTCTGAGCTCAGGCGATCGCTGATCAGCGGCAACGACGTCATGTGGCTCGTGGAACGGCTGGGCGAGGGCTCGTTCCGCGACCGTATCCTCCTGTTCATCGCCGTCGTCGGCGGCATGGCGGCACTCGCCATTGCGGTGAATTTCCTGGTCGCCGGTATCCTCGCCGGCCGGCGCGGGCGCATGCTCGCCGCCTCGCGCGAGCCGCAGATAACCAGGAGCCACCGCAAGAGACGCATCATGCGTCTTCTGCTGCTCGATCTCGTGCCGAAGATCTGCGCCGTCATCGCCAATCTCTGGGCCCTCGACATCCTGCGCGAAACCGGCGTCACCGTGCCGGGATCGCCGATCGACGTGGTCGGCCAGGCCCTCAGCGTCTCGCACTTCGCCAGCAAGTCGCTCCTGACCATCAAGCACCATACCGGCGATATCGGCCGAGCCTACACTCTGGAGGTCGACGGGGCGATCGCCCGCAGGGTTTCGGGCTGGCTGACCGCGATCATCATCGTGTCGATCTACGGCTACCTGGTCGCCATCGCGGCAAGCCAGATCGGGCTCACCACGGTCTGGCGCGCCCTCGCCCTTCGGATCGTCTTCCTGGTCGTGACCCTGCTGGCGATCCGGATGATCCTGCTTGCGCGGCCGTCCGTCGCGGAGCGCCTTTCAGGTGGCCAGGACGTCACGACGGGCAATGCCATCGGCCCGCTGGTCGGTGCCCTCGCCCAGACCTGGCATTTCGTCGCGATCTTCTACGTCACCGTCGGCTACTTCATGTGGGCGTTCCAGATCGAGGGGGGCACGGACTACCTCGGCCGGGCGACACTGGGGTCTCTCGGCATCCTGCTGGCGAGCCGGCTGGTGCTCGACCGGGTTGCCAGCAGGGCCGCGCGCGGCTGGCCTGTGTCGCAGGAATGGGCCGAGCGCTTCCCGGTCCTCGACTCACGCCTGCAATTCTACCACCGCGCCGGTCTCGCGATCGTCCGGGTCGCGGTCGTCCTGGTGACCGCCTTGGCGCTGCTCGATGCCTGGGGCCTCGATACCACGCTGTGGGTCCTCGACGAGATCGGCCGGGCGATTGCCCCACGCCTCACCGCCCTGGTCTCGATCGGCGCGGTCGGCCTCGCGATCTGGGAACTGGTCAACCTCAAGATCGAACGCTTCCTCGACGAACGGGACGAGAACGGCAAGAAGATCCCGCGCAGCGCACGGGTGCGCACGCTGCTGCCGTTCGTGCGCAATGCGTTCATGATCCTTTGGGTGACGATCGTCGGCCTGGTGCTGCTGTCGGAACTCGGCGTCGACATCGCCCCACTGCTGGCGGGCGCCGGCGTGATCGGGGTCGCCCTCGGCTTCGGCGCGCAGACCCTTGTGCGCGATGTCATCACCGGCATGTTCATCCTGTTCGAGAACACGATAGAGGTCGGCGATCTGGTCGCCGTCGGCGATCACTCGGGCGTCGTCGACAGCCTGACCATGCGCACCTTGCGCATGCGCGACATGTCGGGAGTCGTGCACACGGTGCCGTTCAGCGAGATCGCGACGATCAAGAACTTCACCCGCGACTTCTCCTACGCCATGTTCCTGATCGACGTTGACAAGCATGAGAACGCCGAGCGCGTGCTCGCCGTCATCAAGGAGGTCGGGGACCAGATGCAGGGGGAGAAGTCCTTCGCCGCCTCCATCATCGCGCCCATCGACGTCATGGGGGTGGAGGGCTTCAGCGACTTCGCCATGACCGTTCGCGCCCGCATCAAGACCAAGCCGCTGCGTCATCGTCGCGTCGCCCGCGCCTTCAACCTGCGCATGAAGAAACGCTTCGACGAGCTTGGGATCAGGCTCGCCACCCCGCGTCTCGCCGTTCCCGACCGGCTTGTCGAAGCACCGCCGGCTTCCGGGCCGGTCCTCGCCAAGACCGAACCGGCCATGGCGGCCGGCACCGCAGCCGAGTAGGTCCGGAAAAAGTGGCCGAACCGACCGCGTCGGCGGCCCCGCTCGTCGTCGAGGCGATCGGGATGACCGCAGGTGTGCTGACCACGATCGCGTTCCTGCCGCAGGCGATCAAGGCGTGGCGCACGAAGTCGACCGCCGACATTTCGCTTGCGATGTTCCTGATCCTGGTGACCGGCGTGTTCCTGTGGCTGGTCTACGGCGCCTTCATCGGCTCGCCCTCGCTGGTCCTGGCCAACGGTGTGACCTTCGTGATCGCGCTCTTCATTCTCTATCTGAAACTGCGCCACGGCTGACGCGATTGCCGGTCAACCGGCATCACGGTCCCGGCGTCACGATCCCGGCGTCACGATCCCGGCATGCGGCCGGGCTGGCGGTGCGACCGTCGGCCATGATCGCCGCTCGCCCTGACACTCTGCGGCTCGGCATTGGGTAGGACAGTGTCCGCGCCGTCCGGCTCGACGGCGCCGTCAGGTGCCGGGTCCGAGTTGTCGTTGTCCGCGCGCGGGGCGGAAGCGTCCTTGTTCTTCCCCCCGGGCCACATGTCGACCAGCACCTTCTTGGTGAGGCCCCAACCGTCGAGCTCCAGCGTTCCCGGCGATCCTGGGACGCGATGGACGAACTCCCTGAAGCTCGATCCGTCCGGCTGATCGATGGTGAGGTGATCGGCGGCCGCCTTGATCTCCGCCACCTTGGCCATGTGCTTCGGATCGGAGGAGGTCGCGTAGTGCGCGATCATCAGCGCCGGCATCCAGGCGAAGCTGAGCGGCAGCGGGCTCACCGTCACCAGGAGTTTCCACTTGTGATCGCAATAGTCGTCGGCAAGCGCGCGGCCGGCGGCCCTCGCGACGGAGGCGACGCGGATCATCCCGCGCGAGAATTTGGAAAGCCGGCGCAGGAGGTCCTGCTGATCCATCTTGTGCGGGCCAAACGCGGTCGGATCCGGCGGCCGCCCGCCGGCAGCCGGCGGCTGACCTTCGGTTTCCTGCGGGTCAGCGGTCATGATCGACCTCCACCGACACGTCGTAGCCTTCGACCGGCACGCCGCGTTCGATCCGACAAACGATCAGTCGCTCCGCCAGGACCAGGAACTCGGCCAGGGCCGGGTCGATGCCGTCGGAAACCACGTCGATGTGGCCGTCGGCGCCGACCAGTTCGAGCACCCGTGCGCCAACCGCGAAACGCGCGACGGCCGGGGGTGGCTCGACCGGCCCGGTCTGGAACAAAACCGCCTCGCCCTGGTCGTTGACCGCGAGTTCCCGCATGCCGTCCATCGATCAGCGCCCCTGACGTCGCTTTCGCCAGCCGAAGTCCCGTATTCCGAAGTCCGACATGCCGAAGTCTGGCATGCCGAAGTCTGGCATGCGGAGGGTTAAGCGAATGGGTGCTTGACGCCGCTTGCGACAACGTGGATGGACGCTGCCGCGCAAAACCATTGCAGGCGCGCCGGTCAGATGATCGGATGGCGGCGCCGGGAACGCCGGCATCGCCTCACGGGGGCCGCCTGAGGTCGTGTTCGAATCCGCCGAAATCGGGCACAAGCTCGACAAGAAAACCTTCGAGAAGGAGGAGCCGGTGCTGCGCGCCGCGCTTCTCGACGCCCAATTCGACCTTGCCGAGGCAAAGGCGTTTTCGGTGGTGATCCTGGTCGGCGGCGTCGACGGGGCCGGCAAGGGCGACACCGTCAACACGCTGAACGCCTGGATGGATCCGCGTCAGATCGAAACCAACGCCATGGGTCAGGCTTCCGACGAGGAAGAGGCCCGCCCGCCGATGTGGCGGTTCTGGCGGGCCCTGCCGCCGAAGGGCAAGATCGGGGTGTTCTTCGGGTCCTGGTACACCGCCCCGATCATCGACCGCGTCGCGCGCAAGACCGACGATGCCGCCTTCGACCGCAGTCTTGATGAAATCCTGCGGTTCGAGCGGATGCTGGCGGCGGAAGGCACGCTGGTCCTGAAGTTCTGGTTCCACCTTTCGAAGGAGGCCCAGCGCAAGCGGCTGAAGGCCCTGGAAAAGGACAAGGCCACGCGCTGGCGCGTCACCGAGACGGATTGGGCGCGGTTCCGCCAGTACAGCCAGTTCCGCACCGTCTCCGAGCTGGCGCTCAGGCGCACCAACACGGGGCATGCGCCGTGGATCGTGGTCGAGGGGTCGGACCAGCGCTATCGCGCGATCACCGTCGGCAAGACGCTGCTGGAGGCCCTGACCTCCCGGCTGGCCCGCGCAGAACCGCCGGCGGGACTTGCCGCACCGCCGCCGCCGCCCGCCGTCGACGGCCTGGAACTCCTGCATACCCTCGACCTCACCAAGGCGGTCCCGCGCAAGGTCTACCGCGATGAGCTGGAGGTCCTGCAGGGCCGCCTGAACATGCTGAGCCGCGACAAGAAGTTCGCCGAACGGTCCCTGATCGCCGCGTTCGAGGGCATGGACGCGGCCGGCAAGGGCGGGGCGATCCGGCGCGTCACCGGTGCCCTGGATGCGCGCTTCTACCGCGTGGTGCGCGTTGCAGCGCCGAGCGACGAGGAGCAGGCGCGTCCCTATCTCTGGCGCTTCTGGCGCCATGTCCCGGCCAACGGGCATGTCACGATCTTCGACCGGTCCTGGTACGGACGTGTCCTAGTCGAACGGGTCGAGGGCTTCGCGGCGGAGTCCGACTGGATGCGCGCCTATACCGAGATCGTCGATTTCGAGGAGGAACTCGCCGCCTATGGCGCCATCGTCGCAAAGTTCTGGCTCGCCATCGACAAGGACGAGCAGGCCCGCCGTTTCGAGGAGCGAGAGGCGGAAGCCCACAAGCGTTTCAAGCTGACCGCCGAGGATTGGCGCAATCGCGACAAGTGGGAAGACTATGTCCGTGCCGTCGGTGACATGGTCGACCGGACATCGACCCGGTCGGCGCCCTGGACCCTGGTCGAGGCGAACGACAAGTACCACGCGCGGCTGAAGATCCTGACCACGCTGTGCGAGCGGATCGAAGCGGCGATCTGAGGAAGGGCATCATGCTGGACGATATCAAGGCGCTGACGTTCGACACCGGTGGCACCGTGCTCGACTGGCATTCGGGCATGCGCGATGCGCTTGCCGCCGCCCTCACGCCGCCCGGCTGAGCGGTTGGCGGTCGATCGCCTGCAGCCAGCCGCGATAGTGGACGACCGGCCCGGCGAACGGCAGCCGGATCGCGACGTCGAAGCGGAAATAGCCGATATCGTCGACATCCTCGCGCGCGTCACAGACCGGCGTCAGCCAGCGTGGCAGGGGGATGCCGAAGACCCGGCCGGAGACGACGCCGAGCCCGAGCCGGCCGCCTTCGACCGAAAGGCGCAACCGGAAGCTCATGGCGCCGAA
Source organism: uncultured Rhodospirillaceae bacterium (assembly GCA_964397055.1). Taxonomy (GTDB): domain Bacteria; phylum Pseudomonadota; class Alphaproteobacteria; order CAYNIS01; family CAYNIS01; genus CAYNIS01. The sequence continues at coordinate 14,392 of CAYNIS010000033.1, forward strand.
GCGCTCGATCAGGTCGGCATCGCCGGTGCCGACCGCCGGGGACAGCGCCGACCGGAACGACCGATTGCCGAAGAAGCGGGTCCAGCGCTCGCCGGTGCCGGTGCGCTCCATCTCGACGCGCACGGGAACCGCCTCCGCCGCGGCCGGCAGACCGATCATCCAGCAGGCGAGCCGCGCCAGCGGGTGCCGCCCGCGGGTCACCTCGGCCTCTCCTCTCAAGATCAACAGGTCGCCGACATCGTGGGCATCGCGGATCTGCGGCGGCAAGTCGCCGTACCGGCGGCCCAGCACGGCCTCGAAAAGGGCCGGTGCGGCACTCTCGCGGAGCGAACTGGTGGCGTTGAGCCGGCTGAGACCTCGTTCCACCGTCTCCAGGTCGAGCACGCCGACGGCCGGCCGCGCCCCGGGCTTCAGGCGGCCGCGCAGCAACGCCTCGACCAGCAGGGCAGCCGGCATGGCCGGGACGAACGGGCCGTCGCCCGCCTCCACGACCAGCGACCAGTCGCGGCGGACGCGGTGGCCGTCGGGAAGCCGGCCGATCGCCGAGACCAGCATGCCTCCGCAGTCGGTGCCGAAGCCCTCGAAGCGGTCGGCAATCCACTTCGCCAGCTTGGCGAAGGGCTCCAGCGAGCGCACCAGACGCAGGCGGGCGACCCAGCCGAGCAACCAGAGACCGAGATGAAGGCTGGCGAGTTCCAGCCCCGCGTCGAAGCGGACGGAGCGGGCGCCGTAGCGGCCCGGAAACAGCGTCAGGTCGGGCACACCGATCGGGCTGGCGAGGCGGGTGCCGAGGCTTGACCCCGGCCCCGCGAGCGCCGATGTGAGCGG
>CAYNIS010000034.1:0-15102 GCA_964397055.1 uncultured Rhodospirillaceae bacterium
GTCGACGCGCCGCTTCGATCTGGGCGACAAGGCCTACGACTATCGCTCGATCGCGTCGCTCACCGACCTTCTTCTTGTGTCCCCGACGACGGTCGAGATCCTGCACTACCGGCGCTCCGGCCCGGATGTCTGGACGGTCACGGATGTCCGTGCGCGGGATGCGGTGATCCGGCTCGACAGCCTGGGCATGGAGCTGCCCCTGGCTGAGGTCTACGCTGGGCTGGAGGTCGACGCGCCCGCCCAAGACGAAGGGCCGGGAGCGTAGCGCCCCCGGCCCTATCTCCTGCAGGGGTGGACCTGGTTATTCGGCGGCGCGGGCGAAGCCCAGGCCGACATCCGCCGACACCCCGTAGTAGGAGGCGAGATAGAGGTCCCTGATCTCCGACACCAGCGGATAGCGCGGGTTGCCGCCCGTGCACTGGTCGTCGAAGGCCTGTTCCGACAGCTCGTCGAGCTGCGTCAGGAAAGCCTGTTCCGGCACCCCGCAGTCGCGGATGGTGGCCGGGATCTCGCAGACCGCCTTCAGCTTCTCGATCGCCTCGATCAGGCGATGGACCCGGCCGTCCCGGTCGCCTTCCGCCAGACCGCCGCTGACCCCCAGCATGTCCGCGATGCGGGCGTAGCGGCCCTTCACCCACGGATACTTGTACTGCGGCATCAGACCCTGCTTGGTCGGCGTGTCGGTCGCGTTGTAGCGGATGACGTGGGTCAAGAGGATCGCGTTGGCGAGGCCGTGCGGGACGTTGAAGGCCGACCCCAGCTTGTGCGCCATCGAGTGACAAACGCCGAGGAAGGCGTTGGAAAAGGCCATCGCCGCAATCGACGCGGCATAGTGCATCTTCTCCCGGGCGACCGAGTGGTGCTGGCCGTCGCGGTAGCTGTCCGGCAGGTACTTGAAGATGAGGCGGATCGCCTCCATCGCCAGGCCGTCGGAATAGTTGGTCGCGAACACGGACGTGAAGCTCTCGACCGCATGGGTCAGGGCGTCGATACCGGTATGGGCGACCAGGGACTTCGGCATGGTCATGACGAAGTCCGGATCGATGATCGCCATGTCCGGGGTCAGCTCATAGTCCGCGATCGGATACTTGATGTTGGCATGGTCGTCGGTGATGACCGCGAACGGCGTCACTTCCGAGCCCGAGCCGGAGGTGGTCGGGATCGAGATCATCACCGCCTTCCGGCCCAGTTCCGGGAACGCCACGATGCGCTTGCGGATGTCCATGAAGCGCAGGGCCACGTCCTCGAACTTGAGGTCGGGCTTCTCGTAGAGCAGCCAGGTGATCTTCGCCGCGTCCATCGGCGAGCCGCCGCCGAGCGAGATGAAGGTGTCCGGCTCGAACCGGTTAACCTCTTCCAGGGCCTGGTGGATGGTCGAGAGATCCGGGTCCGGGCGGACCGCCGAATAGACCCGGTGGCTGACGCCGATCTGGTCGAGCACGTCGGTGATGCGCTTGACGAACCCGATTTTCTCCATGAATGGGTCGGTCATGATGTACGCGCGCTTGCGCCCGCGCAGTTCTTCCAGTGCCACCGGCAGGCAGCCGCGCTTGAAGTAGATCTTCGGCGGCACGCGGAACCACTGCATGTTCTCGCGCCGCTCGGCGACCTGCTTGATGTTGAGCAGGTGCTTGACCCCGATGTTCTCTGAGACGGAGTTGCCGCCCCAGGAACCGCAGCCCAGCGTCAGCGACGGCGCCAGGCGGAAGTTGTAGACGTCGCCGATGGCACCTTGGGAGGCCGGCATGTTCACCAGGACACGGCCGGCGATCATGGTGCGCTGGAATTCGACGATGCGGTCCTGGACGTCGGTGTCGGTGTAGAGCACCGCGGTATGGCCGGCGCCGCCGTAGATTAGAAGCTCGCGGGAGGTCTGGAGGCCGGAGTCGAAGTCGTCCGCCCGGTACATGGCGAGGATCGGCGACAGCTTCTCCATGGCGAAGGGTTCTTCGTCGCCCACCGTCTCGCACTCGGCGATCAGGACCTTGGTCTTCGGGTCGACCTCGATCCCGGCCATGGCCGCGATCTTGGCCGCCGGCTGGCCGACCACGGCGGAGGAGATGTGGCCGTCCTTGACCATCACCTCTGCGACCTTCGCCTTCTCGTCGGCCGACAGGATGTGGCAGCCGCGCGTGATGAACTCCGCGCGCATCGCGTCATAGACCTCGTCGACGATCACCACCGCCTGTTCGGACGCACAGATGACGCCGTTGTCGAAGGTCTTGGACATGATGACCGAACTGACCGTCGGCTTCAGGTCCGCGCGCTCGTCGATCAGGACCGGGGTGTTGCCGGCGCCGACGCCGATCGCCGGCTTGCCGGACGAATAGGCGGCGTTGACCATGCCCGGGCCGCCGGTCGCCAGGATCAGGTTGATCTCCGGGTGGTGCATCAGCGCCTGGCTGGCTTCCAGCGTCGGTTCGTCGATGCAGGCGATGATGCCTTCCGGGGCACCGGCCTTGACCGCGGCGTCGTGGATGATCCGGGCCGCAAGTGCTGTGCAGCGCTTGGCGCGCGGATGCGGCGAGAAGACGATGCCGTTCCGGGTCTTCAGCGCCAGGAGCGCCTTGAAGATCGCGGTGGAGGTCGGGTTGGTGGTCGGCACGATGCCGGCGACGATGCCGATCGGCTCGGCGATCTCTCGGTACCCGAAGGTGGTGTCGTCGTCGATGACGCCGCAGGTCTTCGCGGTCTCGTACTTGTGATAGATGTACTCTGAAGCGAAGTGATTCTTGATCACCTTGTCTTCCATCACCCCCATGCCGGTCTCTTCGACCGCGAGCTTGGAGAGCGGGATGCGCTGGCCGGCCGCGGCGATCGCGGCGGCCTTGAAGATGTGGTCGACCGTTTCCTGGTCAAAGGAGCAGAAGATCGTCTGGGCGCGGCGGACCTGTCGCACCAGGGCATCGACCGACTGGGCTTCCGGGCTGGCCGGGGTTTCAACGATCGTGATCGACATCGCTCTCTCCTGCTGCGAGGACGGCCTGCGTCGAGACGCAGGATGCTGGACGCATGGCGAACGCCCGGTCATTCAGGGGAATGACCGGGTGCCAACTTCCATTCGGCGCGGAGTATGAGGAAACAGGGTTAATGAGCTGTTAGTGCGGGCGGATCAGGCGGCGTCGACCCTGATGGCCGGTCAGCCGATCGCGAAGCTGCTGCCCGGCTTCTCAGGTTTGGTGAGATAGCCGAGCAACGCCCCCATGACCCCGCCCAGAATGTGGGCGGTCTGGGAGACGCGCCCGCCGCGCCCGACGAAATCCTCGTGGATCAGGTCCCCGAGTTCCGAAACCAGCAGCAGCCCGGCGACCAGCGCGAAGGTCATTGGCAGGCGCCCGCCGCGCATGGAGGAGATCGACAGGAGCGTGATGCACATGAAGGCGATGCCGCTGGCACCGACCAGGCCGCCGCCGGGGTTGAGTGCGACATGGGCGAAGCCTGTGACGAGCGCCGTGACCGCTATCATCACCAGAAGACGGATGCTGCCGAAGCGCTCTTCCAACGCCGGGCCGAGCAGCAGGATCAGCACGAAATTGCCTTTCAGGTGCAAAAGGCCGCTGTGGGGGATCGGGTAGGTCAGAAGCCCCTGGTAGAAGCCGATATCGCCCAGCCGCACCGGGCCGTGGGCAGCCAGGCTGCGCCCGATGCCGAGGAAAGGGTCGGTCAGCGTGACGAACGCGGCGGCAGCGAACAGGGCGAGCGTTACTGGCGCATTGATGAAGAACTGCGGCATACCCGTCCTCCTCTCGTCGATCGGCCTCAGTGGTAGCGAATGCGCGGGGCTCCGTAGCGGTAGGAGAACAGGGGGTGATGCTTGCTGTGCGTCGTGCCGCGTTCGAGGCGCCGTTCGACTTCCCCCAGCATGAATTCGGTGACGTCGATGATCGGCAACTCCTTGGCCTTGGCGAGCGGCAGGAAGTGCAGATCGAGAAGCTCGCCCGACCCGCCCAGATGCCCCGCCATGTTGGCCGCCTCCGTCATGAAGAACCGCGCATGGAACCGGGCAGGGGCCGCGGTCGGCGTGATCGCCCGGCCGACATAGTGCAAGCGGTCGAGTGCCGGGGCGACGCCGTGCGCCCGGAACTCCTGCCAGGAATGGGAACGCACCGGTCCGGTGTCGCCGGGCAGTCCCAGGATCAGGCCGGTCTCCTCGAACGTCTCGCGGACGGCAGCCATCGCGATGGCGTTGGCCTTCATCCGGTTGCCGTTCACGCCGAGGCGGTCGAGCACGGCCATGTCGAGCTGGGTCGCCGGGCGCACCTGGCCGTCGCCCGGGGATATCTTGCCGCCCGGAAAGACGTAGACGGACGGGAAGTTCGGGTTCCTGGAATGGCGCCGGCCCATCAGAACCTCGGTCCCCTGGCTCGACCGGCGCAGGATGATCAGGCTCGCCGCATCCTTCGGCCGCGGCGGCTCGCGCTTTTCGTCCGGCGTTGCGGCCTTGGCCCCCGGTGTCTCGGCCACTTGTTCCCTCCCTTTGTCTTTGCGCCTTCGTCTACGCTAGCGCAAACCCCCCGGGCAGACTTCATCAGTCTGCGACGACGATTTGCGCTACGATTCAATAGGTTGCGCACTTTCCGAACCGCGAGGCTGGTTCAGTCCGGCTGGAAAATGCGCTAGACCGCGCCCAAGCACCAGCGCTGGCTTGCCGCGCAAATCACCAACGGGAGGAATGAGATCGTCATGGCCGTCCAGCTACCGCTCAACCGGGACCTCGCCTTCATCTATGGCGCGATCGAGGATATGGCACCCGGCATCCGCCGGGTCATGTGCAACAATCCCGGGCCTTTCACGCTCTATGGCACGGCGACCTTCATCCTCGGCCAGGGCCGGGTCGCGGTGGTCGATCCCGGGCCGGACGACCCCGCCCATATCGACGCGATCCTGAAGGGACTGACGGGCGAGACGGTCAGCCACATCCTGATCACCCACACCCATATCGACCACTCGCCGGGGGCGAGGCTCCTGAAGGAGAAGACGGGGGCGGAGACCTGGGGCTTCGGCGCGCACGGCTTCGGCCGCCTGAAGACCGGCGACGCGCCGGCCGAGGGGGGAGACATGGATTTCGTGCCCGACCACCGCCTCGCCGACGGGGAGGTCGTGTCCGGCCAGGGCTGGGACGCGGAGGCCGTGCACACGCCCGGCCATGCCTCCAACCACCTGTGCTTCGCGCTCAGGGGCACGGACATCCTCCTGTCCGGCGACATGGTGATGGGCTGGTCGACCACCGTGGTCTCGCCGCCGGACGGGGACATGGCCGACTACATGGCGAGCCTCAAGAAGATCGAGGCGCGGGGCGAGGTCCACTACATCCCGACCCACGGGCCGCCGGTGCCTGACGCCCGCCCGCTGGTGAAGGGGCTCTACGCCCACCGCCAGGAACGGGAGCAGCAGATCCTCGCGGCCCTGGGTGCCGGCCATCGCACGATCGCGTCGATGGTTCCGGTGATCTATGCCGATGTCGACCCGAAGCTGCATGGCCCCGCCGGCCGATCCACCCTTGCCGCGATGGTCAACCTGGTCGCGACGGGCCGGGTCGCCGTTGCCGGCGGCGGGGAGGTCGCCCTCGACGCCGAGTATGAGGCGGTCGGCTGAACCGCATTCGTTTGCGAGAGCAGCACTCCCGTTCCGTCTCCTCCCCAGGTTGCGCCCGGCTAGATGACAATCAGTCGGGCCGCAACGGGCGGTGCCGAGACTGATCAGGAGACAGGTCATGCACGGCGCAATCATGGACGGGAATGCGCTAGTCACCGCCTACGTGCTGATGGCTGCGGTCGGCGTTCTTGTGCCGCTGGCGGTTCTCACCGGAATCGCGGTGGCATTGGGCGAGTGGATGTCGGAACCGCGCCGAGAGCGTTTTCCAGCCAGACTGATTCGATCTAGCTGGAGAACGCTCTAGGCCGCATCTGCCAGGGGGCGCGGGCGGATGCGGCTGGCGGCATCGATGATCAGCTGCGGGGTCGCCCCTGGCTCGCGCGCGCCCTCCGACAGGGTGCGCCGCCACGCCCGGGCGCCGGGCAGACCGTTGAAGAGGCCGAGCATGTGGCGGGTGACGCTGTGCAGCGGCGTGCCCTCAGCCATCCGGTCCTCGGCATAGTCGGCCATCGCCGCGGCGACCTGATGGCGGTCGGGCAGGCAATCGGTCCCGAACACATGGGCCTCGACCGCGGCCATGAACCAGGGGTTCTGATAGGCCTCCCGCCCGATCATCACGCCATCGACGCGGGCAAGATGCGCATCGATGCCGGCGAGGTCGGTGATCCCGCCGTTGACCACGATCTCTATCTCCGGGAAATCGGCCTTGATCCGATAGGCGCGGTCGTAGACCAGCGGCGGCACCTCCCGGTTCTGCTTCGGCGACAGGCCGGAGAGCCAGGCCTTGCGCGCGTGGACGGTCAGGGTCGTGACCCCGGCCGCGGCGATCCTTTCGACGAAGTGGGCGAGGAAGGCGTAGTCGTCCTGGTCGTCGATCCCGATCCGCGACTTGACGGTCACCGGCACCGACCCGGCGCCGTCCTGCATGGCCTTGACACAGTCCGCGACCAGGTCCGGTTCCGCCATCAGGCAGGCACCGAAGCGGGCGGCCTGCACCCGGTCGGAGGGGCAGCCGCAGTTGAGGTTGACCTCGTCATAGCCCCAGTCCGCCCCGGCCCTGGCCGACCGGCCGAGATCGTCCGGGTCGGCGCCCCCCAATTGCAGGGCGACCGGGTGTTCGGCCGGGTCGAAGTGAAGGAAGCGGGCGCTGTCGCCGCGCAGGATCGCCCCGGTCGTCACCATTTCCGTGAACAACAGGCTGGACGGCGTGATCATGCGCATGAACCGGCGCTGATGGCGGTCGGTCCAATCCATCATCGGAGCGACGGCGACGCGCCGATCTGTCTTCCTTGCGGTTTCCATGGGGCCAACCTACAACACGCACGCCCCGTGCCTCAGCCGTCGAAAACCTCGGCGACAAGATCGGGGTAGCGCCAGATAACGCTGATATAGGCCTCGGCGGCTTCATCGGGCACGGCGCGTCCTCCCTCCCAGTCGGCGATCGTCTGGACCGGGATGCGGTATCGTTCCGCAAACGCCTCTTGGCTCAGCCCAAGGTGACGACGTAGACGACGGACGCGCGGGACCGGCCGCATACGCCTCATGTCTTCCACCGTCAAGGGGAGGTTGTCAGGATCCCCTGCGCCGGCAATGTCCGGATCCGTTGGCTCTGGCAGTTCCAACGGCTGTTCGATCGGCACCTTCGTCCCGTCGTCGAGGACGCGGACCGACCTAGACCTCTCGTTCGAACTGTTCGAAGTAGCGTCTTTGTTCATCTGTCGTGGCCTTGCGGGCCGATATGAGCCGGATCCGGTCGCCTCGCTCCGTGAACACGACCGTGAGGATGAGACTACCAGACCTGCCGATCAGGATCATGCGCGTCTCGCCGTCGTAGTCCCGATCATCGACGACTTCGACGGCATCCGGGTCGGCGCAGGTGCTGGTGGCGGAGCTCAATCCTAGACCATGCTTGCGCCGGTTCGCAGCCGAGTTCGCATCATCCCACTCGAACTCCAAGACAGCTCTCTTGCGCCTACGCCGCGTGGGCGCGCGCGGAGGCCTTCAGGCGTTCGACCATGGAGAAGAAGCCGTTGCGCCGGCCGGGCGACAGGTGCTCTGCCAGACCGATGCGGGCGAACACGTCCTCGATATCGATCGCCAGCACCTCTTCGGGCGAGCGGCCGACATAGATCCGGCGCAACAGGGCGATCAGCCCCTTGACGATGTGGGCGTCGCTGTCGGCATCGAACTCGATCCGGCCCGGCGGGTCGTCGGTCAGCCGCGGCACCATCCACACCTGGCTCATGCAGCCGGAGACCTTGTAGGTCTCGGTGCGAAACTGGTCGTCCAGCGCCGGCAGCTTGCGGCCAAGGTCGATGATGTAGCGGTAGCGGTCCTGCCAGTCGTCGAACAGCCCGAAGTCCTCGACCAGTTCCTCGATCGACGTGTCCTCTGCCATGGTCGCCCTTGTCGCCCCTGCGTCCTGGTACCCTGGAGCGTTTTCCAGCCGGACGGAATCGGCCCGGCGGCTCGGAAAATGCTCAGACTCAATTGGTTGGCGCGCGTTCCGAACCACGATGTGGGTCCATATCGCTGGAACACGCGCCAGCACTCCCGATATGGGGCATGGATCGCGGGAAATCGACTGTCTGGAGGGTGTTGCGATGGGTCTCTGGCATGACCGGGTCCTGGCGCCGCTGATCGCAACGGTCATGCGCCACGAGCGGCTGACCCGCTACCGCCGCCAGCTGATCCCGGCGGCGACGGGGGACATCGTCGAAATCGGCATCGGCTCGGGCCTCAACCTTCCCTTCTACGGCGACGGCGTCAGTGGTGTGCGCGCGGTCGACCCCAGCGCGCCGATGCAGCGCTGGGCGGCGCGTGCCGGCAGGGGCGAGCGGTTTCCGGTCGACGTGGTCCAGGCGCCGGCCGAGGCCCTGCCGTTCGAGACCGCGAGTGCCGATACCGTCATCTCCACCTGGACCTTGTGTTCGGTCGCCGACCCAGCCCGGGCGCTGGCGGAGGTGCGGCGCGTGCTCAAGCCCGGCGGCCGCTTCCTTCTTGTCGAACACGGCCTGGCGCCGGAGGGCGCAACGGCCCGTTGGCAGCGCCGGATCAACCCCGTGTGGCGTCCCTGTTCCGGCGGCTGCAACATCAACCGGCCGATCGAGCGATTGCTGACGGAGGGCGGATTTGATTGCACACACCTTGAGAAGGGCTTTGACGGGGCGCCCGCGATCCTCACCTACATGACCTGGGGGGCTGCGGTGCCACGATGACGGGCCGGGGCTCGCCCCGATGCGCTTCACAGGCCAAGGAGTCCGCCATGCCTCGCTCCAACGATCCCCGCTTTCGCGGTTTCGGCCGCGGTTTCCCGTTCGGCCAGATGACCGATGCCTGGGCCCCGATGCACGATCTGCGTCGCCAGATGGAGCGGCTGTTCGACGATGCCATGCACGCGCAGGGCGGGGCCGGCAGCGGCCCGGCGGAGGCGCATGCCTATGCCTCGACCGGGAGTGGCCAGATGGCCAGCGTCCGCATCGATGTCAGCGAGACCGAGACGGCGATCCGGGTCGTCGTCGAGTTGCCCGGCGTGGCCGAGGACGATGTCGAAGTGACGCTGACCGACAACGTCCTGTCGGTAAAGGGGACCAAGCGGCCGGAGCCGGAAGCCGCCGACGAGGGCCGCGTCCACCATCTGGCCGAACGCAGCTTCGGGCCGTTCGAGCGATCGTTCCGCCTGCCCGACACGGTCGAAGAGACTGCCGTCAGTGCCGCCTTCGACAAGGGTGTGCTGGTGATCGATGCAGCCAAGAGCACCAAGGCCCGCGAGCGGGTTCGGCGGATCAATATCGGCCGCTGACCGGCGCCCGCCATCACATGTCCGACTGCAGGACCCGGTCCGGCGGGCGATGCCCGTCGGCCCAGGTCTTGATGTTGATCAGCACCCGCTCGCCCATCTCCACCCGCGCTTCCAGCGTGGCCGAGCCGATATGTGGCAACAGCACCACCCGGTCGGAGGCGAGCAGATCCGGGTGCACGGCCGGCTCGTGTTCGTAGACGTCGAGCCCGGCACCCGCCAGCTCGCCGTCCTTCAGCATCCGCGCCATCTCACCCTCGTCGATGATCTCGCCCCGGGCGGTGTTGATCAGATAGGCGTGCGGGCGGATCAGGTTCAGCCGGCGCTTGGACAGCAGGTGATACGTGGCAGGCGTGTGCGGGCAGTTGACGGAGATCACGTCGACCCGGGCCAGCATCTGGTCCAGGCTCTCCCAGAAGGTCGCCTCCAGCTCCGCCTCGGTCTCCAGATGCAGGCGCTTCCGGTTGTGATAGTGGATCGACATGCCGAAGCCGCGCGCGCGCCGGGCGAGCGCCCGGCCGATGCGGCCGAGCCCGATGACGCCGAGACGCTTGCCGGCGAGCCGGTGGCCCAGCATCACGGTCGGCCCCCAGCCGGTCCACTGCCCGGACCGCAGCAGCCGTTCCCCCTCCGTCACGCGGCGGGCGACGGCCAGGATCAGGCCCATGGCCATGTCGGCCGTGTCCTCGGTCAGGACGTTGGGCGTGTTGGTCACCTGGATGCCGCGATCAAGGGCGGCGCGCACGTCGATATGGTCGACGCCGGCCCCGAAGGACGCGATCAGCTTCAGCTGCTCCCCCGCCTCCGCGATCAGGTCGGAATCGATGCGATCGGTGACCGTCGGCACCAGGACGTCATGCATCCTCACCGCCTCGACCAGCTGGTCGCGGTCCATCGGCACATCGTCGGCATTGAGACGCGTGTCGAACAGCTCCATCATGCGCGTCTCGACCTCATCCGGGAGGCGGCGCGTGACGAGAACTTTCGGTCGATTGCGTTGGGTCATGGCTGAAGATGCCCCGAATGACGGGGGGTCGGAAACCCGGTCGAGGTTGGACCGGGCAATATCAGCGTCGTCCGACCCTGTCCAGGACCCTGGCCAGGGTCCTGGACAGGACCCTGGGGGCGGCCGGACCCATCCCGGCCTCCGGGCGTGGCTTTGGGCGCTCGGTCTTGTGCTGCTTGGGATCGCCCCTGCAGCGGCGCAGGACCCTCCCTATTTCGCGGCGATGCGCTTTGACGAGGTGAACATGCGCCTCGGCCCGGGCCAGCAGTACCCGATCGAATGGGTCCTGGTCCGCGAAGAGATGCCGGTCCTGGTCGTCGGCCGGTTCGAGGACTGGCGCCGCATCCAGGACTGGGAGGGCGACGAGGGCTGGGTGCGCCGGGACAAGCTCGACGGGACCGAGAGCCTGATGGTGACCGGGGCGATGCGGACCCTGCGGTCGGAGCCGGATGCGCTGTCGCCCGCCGTCGCCCGCGCGGAGCCCGGCGTCATCGGGCGCCTGCGCGACTGTCGCGGCGACTGGTGCCGGGTCAGCCTCGCCGGCTATCAGGGCTGGCTGATGCGCGATCAGTTCTGGGGGGCGGGCTCGGCCGCCGACCCGGCCGAGCGGGAATAGCCCTCGGCCTTACCGGGACAGCCGCTCAGTTCCCGGTGGCGATGCGTTCGACCAGTTCGCGCACCGTCGGGATGTAGCCGTTCGCGTAGAACGGGTCGTCGGCGAAGCGGTATGCATTGTGCCCGGCGAACATCAGCTGGTGGTCGACATCTTCCGAATGGCTGATGTTCTGCAGCGTTTTCTGAATGCAGTAGGAGCGCGGATCGGCCTTCTTGCCGGTCGAGCCGTCCTCGTTCTGCGCCCAGTTGGAGAACTGGCAGGCCGACAGGCAGCCCATGCAGGCGATCTGGTCGGACAGGATCTCGTTTGCCTTCTCCGGAGTCACGAAGATCAGCGTGCTGTCGGGTGTGCGCATGGCCTCGCCATAGCCCGATTCCACCCAGCCACGCGCCCGGGCTGCGTCGGCTTCCGTCAGGTAGACCTTGCGGCCCCGCTGGCCGACCGCGAACGCCGTCGTGTGATCGCTGATCGGCTGGACCGAGTACGGCACCTGACGGGCCGCCCGGCCCTCCAGTTCCTCCAGGAACGGGTTGCGCACGGCGGAGGAATAGAAGCCCGTCGGGCTGTACTTGTTGAGGTTGACCGCACCCGGCTTGAGGTCGAGAAGGCGGCGCTTCCAGGCCTCCGAAATCGGCGACTCCTGGGTCAGAAGCGGGCGCGTGCCGAACTGGAAGCCGACCGGGCCGAGATCCGGATCGTCCAGCCAGTGTTCCCATTCGCGCAAGTACCAGACCCCGCCGGCCATGATGATCGGCACGTCGTCCAGGCCGTACTTCTTCATCGCCTGGCGCAGGGCCACGACGCGCGGGTACGGGTCCTCCGGCTCCTCCGGGTGCTCGCTGTTGGAGAGCCCGTTGTGGCCGCCGGCCCGCCACGGGTCCTCGTAGACCACGGCCCCCAGCCATTCCGGAAACTTGTGATACGCCCGTTTCCACAGCGCGTTGAAGGCGCGGGCGGAGGAGACGATCGGGTAGTAGTAGGCCGCGTAGCGCCCGCACAGCTCAGCTAGGCGGTAGGGCATGCCAGCGCCGCAGGTGACCCCGTGGATCATGCCTTTCGCGCCCTCCAGCACGCCGTGCAGGATGCGTTCGGCCGCGCCCATCTCCCACAGGACGTTCATGTGGATGCGGCCCTGGCCGCCGGCACGTTCATAGGCGATGCGTGCCTGGGTGATGCCGCCGCGGATCGAATAGGCGACCAGTTCCTCGTGCCGTTCGCGCCGCGTCTTTCCATAGTAGCGCTGCGGGATCTGGTTGCCCGCGGCATCGAAACTGTCGGCATTGACGCCGGAAAAGGTGCCGACGCCGTCAGAAGCCGCCCAGGCGCCCGAGCTCTCGCCGTTCGAGACGGAGATGCCCTTGCCGCCCTCGACCAGGGGCAGCACCTCGGCACCTGAAATCCGGATGGCATTCAGGGCCCGCAAAGTCCTTCCTCCTTGACCGCTCGTCGGGTTGCCGAAAATAACCACAAGAAAAAGGGTTATTGCCCGCGCCGGCCCGGACATCTTCGATGGAGCCGAGCAGGTGGTTTAGTACAGCTCCTATGTAGAAGCGAGAGCTTCGGAAATGAGATCCCTATCCCCGAATTTTTTGCCAGCCGCACCTGCCGCGACCAGGATGCTGCGAATTGTCTCGCACCGTGCCGTCAGGCAAGTCCCGCCTGTGATCCCTGCCATGCCTCAGGTGCCGGGACCCTTGGCCGTTGGCCGGGGCGCGGCCTTCACGGCGGGCGATGGCGCGAGGGCCGAGGCGATCGCCGCCGGTTTGTCCGTGATCACCGTTGTCACCCCCGCATCGACCAGGGCCTTCGCCTTGCCTGGGTCGTTGATGGTCCACGCCATCACCGGGCGCCCACTCTCCAGGAACGCTTTGAGCTGGTCGGAGTTCACCGCGTTGCCGTCGATGTTGAGCGTGGTCGCCGCCACCTTGTCCGCGTTCTCCCACCAGTCGTCCGGCACGCCCTCCATCAGGTAGCCGCGGGGCAGGTCGGGTGCCAGTTCCCGCGCAACCGCGAGGGCGGTGACGGAGAAGCTGGATATCATCGGCGCGGGCCTGTCCGCGGGCCACATGCTGGTCAGCGTCTCTATCGCCACGCGGGCGGTTTCCTCGTCCGCGCCCTTGGACGGCTTGATCTCGAGGTTGAGGCCGAGGCCGAGCCGGCTGATCTCGGCCAACGCCCGGGTCAGGGTCGGGACCCGCTCGCCGGTGAAATCGGCCCCGAACCAGCTGCCGGCATCAAGCTTCTCGATGGTGTCATGATCCAGGTCGGCGACGTTGCCGGTGCCGTTGGTGGTCCGGTCGACGGTCTCGTCGTGGATCAGGATCGGCACCCCGTCGCGCGTCAGCATGACGTCGATCTCGACCGTCGTTGCCCCCTGGCGCGCGGCTTCGCGAATCCCGGCCAGGGTGTTTTCCGGGGCGGCCTGCCGCGCCCCCCGGTGGCCGGTCACCTTCGGCCAGGTCGCAGCCCCCGGATCAGGCATGGCTTCCCACCTTGTGAGCGGAGCGAGGCTGACGGCTCTTCGCCGAGGGTGTCGGGCCGAGGCCGAGCTTCAGATCCGCGATCAACGCGTCGCCGATCGCCCGCGGGGTGTCGGTGATGATGGTCGAGGCGCCGGCGGCCACCAGCTTCTTCGCCCGGGACGGGTCATCGGTGCCGTAGATGAAGACGGCGCAGCCGGAACCCGCCAGCTCCTTCACCTTGCTCTTGCCGACCAGCGGGCCGTAGACGCCGACCGCGACCGCGCCGACCCGGTCGACCTGATCCCGCCAGTCCGACGGGCGGCGGAAATAGAGGATGCCGCGGGGCCAGTCCGGCGCGCGCTCCTTGGCAACCTGGAGCGCTTCTTCGGAGAAGGAGGTGACCAGCGGCGGGTCGCGATCCTTCGGCCAGACGGCGGTCGCGACCGCCATCGTCGCCTCCGCCACCTCGACCTCCCGGCCCTTCTCGGCCTTGATCTCGATATCCGGGGTCAGACCGAGCTTGAGGCAGGTTTCCAGCGTTTCCTTCAGTGTCGGAATGCGCTGGCCCGCGAAGGCGCTGCCGTACCAACTGCCGGCGTCGAGCTTGCGGGTCTCGGACAGGTCCTTCCTGTCGATCTTGCCGCGGCCGTCGGTCGTCCGGTTGACCTTGCGGTCATGAAGGACGACCGGCACCCCGTCGCGGGTCAGGCGCACGTCGAACTCGACCGTCTTGATGCCGAGTTTCGCTGCTTCCTCGAACGCGGCGAGGGTGTTTTCCGGGGCATGGCCGGCAGCCCCCCGGTGGCCGATCACCAACGGGGAGATGAAGCCCAAGCGGGCGGCGTCGGTATCGGGGTCCGTTACCATCGTCGCCCAGCCTCCAGCATGGCGTCAGGAAAATGGTGACCGGATGTCGCCCCGGTCACCGGCGGGCGTCAACCCGCCTTCTGTTCCTTCTCATCCTGGTCGGCCTTGTCCGACAAGTCCTCGCCGGTCTCCTGGTCGATATGCTTCATGGTCAGCTTGACCTTGCCGCGATCGTCGAACCCCAGGACCTTGACCTTCACCATGTCGCCCAGCTTGACCACGTCGGTGGTCTTGGCGACCCGGTGCGGGGCCATTTCGGAGATGTGGACGAGGCCGTCGCGCCCGCCGAGGAAGTTGACGAAGGCGCCGAAGTCGACGGTCTTCACCACCTTGCCGTTGTAGATCACGCCGACTTCCGGCTCCGCCACGATCCCGCGGATCCAGTCGATCGCCTTCTGGGCGGCCTCCTGGGCGGTCGCCGCGATCTTGATGGTGCCGTCGTCGTCGATGTCGATCTTCGCCCCGGTCTGCTCGACGATCTCCCGGATCACCTTGCCGCCCGTGCCGATCACGTCGCGGATCTTGTCCTTGGCGATCTGCATGACCGTGATGCGCGGGGCGTTGGCGTTGACCATGTCGCGGTGGCCGGTCATGGCGCCGGCCATCTCGGTCAGGATGTGCAGGCGCCCGTCCTTCGCCTGGGCCAGCGCGATCTTCATGATCTCCTCGGTGATCGAGGTGATCTTGATGTCCATCTGGAGGGAGGTGATGCCCTCGTCGGTGCCAGCGACCTTGAAGTCCATGTCGCCCAGGTGAT
>CAYNIS010000035.1:0-15015 GCA_964397055.1 uncultured Rhodospirillaceae bacterium
GGAACCCTTCGACCGGGACAAGCTGGCCCGCTCGCTCCAGATCGCCTTGCGCAAGCGCCCGGTCGACGGCGATCGGCTCGAGCGGGAGGTGAACGCGATCGTCCGCCGGCTGGAGTCGATGGGGGAGGGTGATATCCCGTCGAGGGAGATCGGCCGGCTGGCGATGGCCGCGCTGGGCGAACTCGACCAGGTCGGCTATGTCCGCTACGCGTCGGTCTATCGCGACTTCCGCGAGGCTGCCGATTTCAACCAGTTCGTCGAGGAGCTGCGCGAGATACCGGCGGCCAAGGTCGAAAGCTCGTGATACCGCGCGACGGCGCGGCGACCGACCGGCGCTTCATGGCGATGGCGCTGGCGCTCGCCGCCCGCGGGCTCGGGCGGGTCTGGCCGAACCCGGCGGTCGGCTGCGTTCTGGTGAAGGACGACCGGATCGTCGCCCGCGGGTGGACCCAGCCGGGCGGCCGCCCCCATGCCGAGGCGTTCGCCCTTGCCAGCGCCGGGAATGCCGCACGCGGTGCCGCAGCCTATGTAACGCTGGAACCGTGCAGCCACCACGGCCGGACGCCGCCCTGTGCGGATGCCTTGATCGACGCCGGGGTCGCCCGCGTGGTGGTCGCGACGACCGACCCCGACCCGCGCGTCGACGGCCGGGGCCTGGAGAAGCTGCGAAGTGCCGGCATCGCCGTCGAGACCGGGGTCATGGCCGCCGAGGCGGAGGCGCTCAACCGCGGCTTCATTCTTAACCGCACTGTCGGTCGCCCGCTGGTCACTCTCAAGCTGGCAAGTTCGGCCGACGGGCGGATCGCGACCGTCACCGGGGAGAGCCAGTGGATCACCGGGCCCGCGGCGCGTGCACATGGCCACCGCCTGCGCGCCACCCATGACGCTATCCTGATCGGCAGCGGCACGGCACTGGCGGACGATCCCGCCCTGACCTGCCGGCTACCCGGCCTCGCCGATCGCTCGCCGGTGCGGGTCGTGCTCGACCGGCGCCTGCGTCTCGCCCCCGACACGGCATTGGCTGGAACCGCCCGCGACCTGCCGACGACGGTCCTGACCGCCCCTTCCCACGATCAGGAGCGGCGGCGCCGACTGGAGGACCGCGGCGTTGAGGTCCGCACCTATGACGGCACGCCGGCGTCGGCCCTCGCCGACCTTGCCGCCGCCGGCATTACCCGGCTCCTGATCGAGGGCGGGGCGGGCGTTGCCGGCGCCTTCCTGCGCGCCGGCCTGGTCGACCGTATCGTCTGGTACCGGGCGGGCCTTGTCATCGGCGGCGATGGCCGGCCGGCGGTGGAGCCGATCGGCGCCCTGCGCCTGGACGAGATGCCGCGCTGGCGAAGGGCTGAACTGCGCCGGATCGGCGACGATGTCATGGAAGTCCTGGAACCGGCGCGATAGGCTTCGCCCCCATGTTTACTGGAATTGTGACAGACGTCGGCCGGGTGCGGTCGGTGACCCCCGGCGGCATCACCCGGCTTGAGATCGAGACCGTCTACGATCCCGCGGGCATCGACATCGGCGCCTCGATCGCCTGTTCCGGTCCCTGCCTGACAGTTGTCGAGCGCGGAGGCGAGGCCGGGGCGGCGTGGTTCGCGGTCGAGGTCAGCCAGGAGACGCTGGACTGCACCACGATCGGTCGCTGGCAGGTCGGAAGCCGCGTCAATCTGGAACGCGCGCTCAAGATCGGTGACGAACTCGGCGGGCATATCGTGACCGGCCACATCGACGGACTTGCGGATGTGGTCGACCGTCGCCCGGACGGCGACAGCATCCGCTTCACCTTCGAGGCATCGCCCGAGCTCGCGCGGTTCATCGCGCCCAAGGGCTCGGTCGCGCTTGACGGGGTGTCGCTGACCGTCAATGAGGTAGACGCCACGCGTTTCGGCGTGAACATCATTCCCCATACCCTGAACGAAACGAGCCTTGCCGACCTATGGCCAACTCAAGCGGTCAACCTGGAAGTGGACTTGATGGCCCGCTACGCCGCGCGGCTTCTGACCGCCGGCTGAGCCTCGAGGACCAGGCCTACATTTCGCCCTCCGAGGAGATCATCGAGGAGGCGCGCAACGGGCGCATGTTCATCCTGGTCGATGACGAGGACCGGGAGAACGAGGGCGACCTAGTCGTGCCCGCGCAGATGGCAACGCCGGATGCGATCAACTTCATGGCGCGCTTCGGGCGCGGGCTGATCTGCCTTGCGATGGACCAGGGCCGCATCAACGCGCTGGGCCTGCCCCAGGTGTCGCGTCGGGAGACGGGCGGGCTCGGCACCGCCTTCACCGTCTCCATCGAGGCGCGCACGGGTATTACGACCGGCATTTCCGCGGCCGACCGGGCGCGCACGGTCCAGGTCGCGATCGACCCTGCGAGCGCGGCATCCGACCTGGTCACGCCCGGCCACGTGTTCCCGCTCGCGGCCCGGGAGGGCGGGGTCCTGGTCCGCGCCGGCCACACCGAAGCCGCCGTCGACATCTCCCAGCTCGCCGGTCTCCGACCCGCCGGCGTGATCTGCGAGATCATGAACGACGACGGCACCATGGCCCGGCTGCCCGACCTGATCCGCTTCGCCCAGCACCACAACCTGAAGATCGGTACGATCGCCGACCTGATCGCCTATCGCCGCCGCACCGAGCGGCTGGTCGACCGGATCGCCGAGACCGAGATCGACAGCGAGCATGGCGGCCTGTTCCGCCTTTCGGTGTACCGCAACCGGGTTTCGGGGGCGGAGCACATCGCGCTGGTAAAGGGCGATGTCGGTCCCGGCGAAGGTCCGGTCATGGTTCGCATGCATGCGCTCAACGTGCTCGACGATCTTCTGGGCGACCGGACCAGCCAGCGCTCCCATGATCTCGTGCGCTCCATGCGGATGATCGGGGAAGCCGGCCGGGGGGTCGTGGTGATCATCCGTGATCCGGAACCGACCAGCCTTTCCGATCGCCTGACCGCGCGCGAACGGGGCCGACCGCACACCAATTCGGAATTGCGCGATTATGGCGTGGGCGCTCAGATCCTGATCGATGTCGGCGTCAAGGAGATGATCCTCCTGTCCAACACGCGGCGCACGATCATCGGGCTGGAGGGCTATGGCCTGAGCCTGGTCGACCAGCAGCCGATCCCGACCGATGCCGACGAGGAGATCGGCCGATGATCGAGACCGGCGACCCGGACGCCACGCTGCCCCATGTGCTGATCGTCGAGGCGCGCTTCTACCAGGACATCGCCGACGAGCTCTGCAAGGGTGCTGTGGCCGCGCTCGCGACCGTCAAGGCCACCTTCGAGCGGCTGGAGGTCCCGGGGGCTTTCGAGATCCCGGCGGCGATCGCCTTCGCCGAGAAGGCGGGCAGGCTCGATCTCTCCCGCCGCCGATTCGACTGCTACGTCGCCCTCGGCTGCGTCATCCGGGGCGAGACGACACACTATGACTATGTCTGCGGCGAGAGTGCCCGCGGGCTCCAGGAGCTGGCACTCCATCAGGGGCTGGCGATCGGTTACGGCATCCTGACCGTCGAAAACCGTGACCAGGCATGGGCCCGGGCGTCGACCGACATGCGCAACAAGGGCGGGGAGGTGACCCTGGCGGCCCTGCGCATGGCCGAAATCAAGAGGATGTACGGCATCGACGACACGGCCGATGGGTGAGCGGGGCGGTCGCCCGCGGGCTCGGGCGGCGGGGGTCGATCCATGACGACAGGCAGCCGGCGGCGCCGGGGAGGGAAGCCCAAGGGATCGGCCAAGGCACGCCGGACTGCAGCCCGGCTCAACGCGGTCCAGGCCCTCTACCAGATCGAACAGGGCGGTGCGGACGCAGCACAGGTCATCCGCGATTTCGAGCGCCATTTGATCGGCAAGCCGGTCGACGGTGACGAGTATGTGAAGGCCGACGAGGCGTTGTTCCTCGCGATCGTCTCCGGTTGCTCGGAGCGCGTCGCCGAGGTCGACGAGGCCCTTGGCGAGGTCTTGCGCAGCCGCCCGGGTGGCGGCGAGCGGTCGGTCGATCGGCTGGAGGTCTTGATCCGTGCAATCCTGAGGGCGGCGACCTATGAGCTGGTCGCACATACGGGGGAGCCGGCACGCATCATTCTGGCCGACTACATCGCGGTCGCGCACGGGTTCTTCGGGGGCCACGAACCCGGCCTCATCAACGGCATCCTGGATGCTGTCGCCCGGCGGCTGCGACCGGATCAACTGACGGCCCGCGACGGGGCGGCGGCAGATGACCATGCTGCGGCCCATGACCATGCTGCGACCCTGGCGGAAACGGAGGCGGAAGGCGAGGACGATGCCGGCACCTAGCCTTGGCGAGTTCGAGCGGATCGACCGGTTTCTGAAGCCGCTGGCGTCGGGGTTCTCCGGGGCCCTGGGCCTCGACGACGATGCCGCCGTGATCAGCCCGCCGGCGGGGATGGATCTTGTCGTCACCGCCGACGCGATCGTCGAGGGCATCCATTTCCTGCCCGACGACCCGCCCGACACGATCGGCCGCAAGCTCTTGCGCGTGAACGTCTCCGATCTCGTGGCCAAGGCTGCGGACCCTTACGCCTACGTCCTCACCATGGCGCTGCCGCGGGATCTCGACGACGACTGGCTGGAGGCCTTCGCGCTCGGCTTGTCCGAGGATCAGGGCCTCTATGGCCTGCATCTGATCGGCGGGGACAGCGTCGGCACGCGCGGCCCGATCACGCTTTCCGTCACCGCCTTCGGCCTCGCGCCGAAGGACGGCATGGTGCGCCGCCGGCTGGAGGTCGAGACGGCGGCCGTCTACGTCACCGGGTCGATCGGCGACGCGCTCCTCGGCCTCGATATCCTGACCGGGCAGCGAAGCGTCCCTGACGAGGACGATCGGGCCTTCCTGGTACGGCGCTATCGGCTGCCCCAGCCTCGCCTCAAGATGGTCGGCGCGATCCGCCACTACGCCTCGGCGGCGATCGACGTTTCCGACGGGCTGGCGGCCGACCTTCAGCACCTCGCGCGGGTCTCCGGGCTTGCGGCCACCCTCGATCTCGCCGCGCTCCCGCTCTCGCCGGCGGCCCGACGCGCGGTCGAGGAGGATGGTGTGCCGCTCGAACGGCTGGCAACGGCCGGTGATGACTACGAGGTTCTGATGGCGGTGGCCGAGGGCCATGCCGGGTCCCTCGAGCGGGCGGCGCGGGACAACGGCGTGCCGCTGACCCGGGTCGGCGCGATCCGCCCCGGCGAGCCCGGCACGTTGACGGTGCGCAACGCCGAGGGCGAGGCGGTCGCATTGCAGCGGACCGGCTGGCGTCACGACGCCGGGCGCTGATCCGCCGGACGCTGGTCCGCCTGACGCTGGTCCGCCTGACGCTGGCCCACCAGCCTCAGCAAAGTGAAGAACAAAAGGGCCTCCGGAGGTGATCTCCGGAGGCCCTTTTACCGTGCGGTGTGTCCCGTGCCAGGTCACCCGAGCTTGGCAATCATGGCCAGCAGCAGGATCGCGACGATGTTGACGATCTTGATCATCGGATTGACCGCGGGGCCGGCGGTATCTTTGTAGGGGTCGCCGACGGTATCGCCGGTGACCGCGGCCTTGTGGGCTTCGGAGCCCTTGCCCCCGTGGTTGCCGTCCTCGATGTACTTCTTGGCGTTGTCCCAGGCACCGCCGCCGGAGGTCATCGAGATCGCGACGAACAGACCGGTGACGATGGTGCCGAGCAGCATAGCACCCACCGCCACGAGCGCGGAGCGCAGGCCGTCATCGCCGCCGAAGCTCCAGATCGCCATCAGGAGCACGACCGGGGCCAGCACCGGCAGCATCGACGGGATGACCATTTCGCGGATCGCGGCCTTGGTCAGCAGGTCGACGGCGGTGGAATAGTCCGGCTTGGCGGTCCCTTCCATGATGCCCGGGATTTCCCGGAACTGGCGGCGCACCTCCTCGACGACCGCGCCGGCGGCACGGCCGACCGCGGTCATGCCCATGGCACCGAAGAGGTACGGCAGCATGCCGCCGAAGAGGAGACCGACGACCACATACGGGTCGCGCAGTTCGAACGACACCTCGCCCAGTTCGGGGAAGTAGTAGTTCATGTCCTCGATATAGGCGGCGAACAGCACCAGGGCGGCGAGGGCCGCGGAACCGATGGCGTAGCCCTTGGTGACCGCCTTGGTCGTGTTGCCGACCGCATCCAGGAGGTCGGTGGTGGTCCGAACGTCGTCCGGCAGTTCGGCCATTTCGGCGATGCCGCCGGCGTTGTCGGTGACCGGACCGTAGGCGTCCAGGGCGACGATCATCCCGGCCAGCGCCAGCATGGTGGTGGCGGCAAGCGCGATGCCGTAGAGGCCGGCGAGCGCGTAGCAGCCCAGGATCGCCGCACAGATCACCACCACGGGATAGGCGCAGGCCTCCATCGAGATCGCCAGGCCCTGGATCACATTGGTGCCGTGGCCGGTTTCCGACGCCTTCGCGATCGACCGCACCGGGCGGTACTCGGTCGAGGTGTAGTACTCCGTGATGTACATCAGGAGCCCGGTCACCACGATTCCTGAGATGGCGCAGACGAACAGGCTGAAGGAGGTGACCTCCAGCCCCTCGGCCGCGATCGGCTCGCCGTTGAAGAGGCCGAACATGGCGACGATGACGAGCAGGATGAGGCCGGCAGAGATCGCCGAGGCAGCCGCGAAGCCGCGGTAGAGCGCCCCGATGATATTGGTGTCGGGCTGACCGCTGCTGCCGGTCTCGCGCAGGCGCACGAAGAAGGTGCCGGCGATCGAGCCGAGGATGCACATGGCCCCGATCAGGAGCGGCAGCACCATCATCTGGGTCGCGGTTTCCCCGGTAAAGATCACCGAGGCGAGCAGCATGGTGGCGACCATGGTGACGGCATAGGTCTCGAACAGGTCGGCGGCCATGCCCGCGCAGTCCCCGACATTGTCGCCGACATTGTCCGCGATCACCGCCGGGTTGCGCGGGTCGTCCTCGGGGATGCCGGCTTCGACCTTGCCCACCAGGTCGGCGCCGACGTCCGCCCCCTTGGTGAAGATGCCGCCGCCGAGGCGCGCGAAGATCGAGATCAGCGAGGCGCCGAAGCTGAGGGCAACCAGCGCTTCCACGATGGTCCGCGTTTCCATGCCCGCGGCGACCAGCAGGATGTAGTAGCCGGCGACCGACAGGAGGCCGAGGCCGACCACCAGGAGGCCGGTGATCGCCCCGGACGAGAAGGAGATGTCGAGCGCGGCGTCGAGGCCCTGGCGGGCGGCTTCGGTCGTGCGGACATTGGCCCGCACCGAGACGTTCATGCCGATGTAGCCGGCGATCCCGGAGCAGATCGCACCGATGAAGTAGCCGACCGCGACCGGGGTGCCGAGGAAGAGGCCGAGAAGGATGCCGATCACCACGCCGACGATCGCGATCGTCCGGTACTGGCGGTTGAGATAGGCTTCCGCCCCCTCCTGGATCGCGGCGGCGATCTCTTGCATGCGCGCCGAGCCGGGGCTCGCCATCATCACCTTGTTGTTGGCGTAGTAGCCATAGAACAGGGCGGCCACTGCGCAGGCCAGGATAATGATGTACTCCACAACCATCAGGAGATCCCCCGAAATGACGTCGGACTTCTACGGCAAAGCGCCCGGAGAACGGTGCCGGGCGCTGGGCGATGCGGGGCGATGACCCCTGGCGAAAACCGGCGGCACCATGCCCAAACTGCCCTGGCATGGCAACCGTGTTACAGGGCGGTCGGCTGATACCAGCGTCCCGCCGGATCGTGGGCCAGCGGCGTGCGGTCTAGCGGCCGCGCCGCCGATTGGCCGCGCGCACCAGAACCGACAGGATGCCGTCGGTCTCCAGCACCTCGTTACCACGCTCACGCAGGGCCGCCGTCATGGCGTCGAGATCGAGCTGCTTGTTCGCGGTGATGAGGAGTTGCCGATCGTTGAGGCCGTAGAGACCGCGGACGAAGGCATCGACCAGCCTCGGTTCCAGCCGCTCGACTTCCGCCTCGGCCTCGGCATCGGCGACTTCCAGCGTCAGTTCCAACTGCAGGGTCTCGGTCGATCCGTCCGGCTGAAACAGCGTCAGGGTCATTTTTTGAAGCTCGATGAAGGCCGGCCCGTCGGCGGCTTCTTCGTCCTGGGCAGCGGCCGGCGCGGGCATCGCCGCGACACCTGCCAGGACCGCGAGTACCGCCAGCCAGCCGAGCAAGAACCTGCGCTTGGTCACTGCCACTTCACTACCGCCACGTGTTCGCTGCCATTCGATCGCGCCCGCCTGTGCCGGGGCCTACTGGCCGCCGGTCCCCGGTGGCCGGAAGCGGCCGATATTGCCCAGGAGCTGTTCCAGGATGCCGAGTTCCCGGCCGCCGGTCGGCGTTTCGCGGTCGACGATGTCGACCTCCCGTGCGGCGGAGAGGTCGCTCTCCTCGATCTCGGACACGCGCCCGCCGCGGTCGAAGCGCACGGTGATCACCTTGCGATCGGTGACCTCCGGCCGGAAGAATGCGGTCTGCTCGGTGCGCTGGCCGATATAGTACCAGACAGAACTGTCGAAGGTTGCCGTGGTGGTCGGTGTGCCCAGGATCTGTGCCACGTCGTCCTGGGTCGCGAAGCCGACGCGAACCTCCGCCAGGCGATCCTCTTCGACCATGTTGCCGCGCGTCGCCACCTGTGGCGAGCACCCCATGGCCAGCACACAAGTCGCTGCAAGGGCGGTAAGGCGCGGAGCACTCAGCATCGTCATCTCGGAAACCCGAACCGTTCTTGAGGCCGCAAACCGGCCAGACGAGACCGGAGAGTGGCGCCGGTCGCAAATTATTGTCAATTGGTTAACCATGCGCTGATGGACCGCGCCGGATTGGCCTGCGCGTCCGTTGACGTCGGCCTCGGCACCGCTCACCTCACGCATGGTGCAGATCGATCCGGGGAAGAGTCGCGCCTTGTTCAAGTTCTTCTATATAGACACCGACGAACGGGCCGCAGCGGCCCGGCTTCACGGCGCTGTCGTCGCGAGGGCGCGGGAGCCCGCGTTCTATCTCGACCACGGCGTGCCGGATACCATCGACGGGCGCTTCGAGATGATAGCGCTCCATGCCTTCGCGATCCTCGACCGGCTCGGCCGGGAGGGCGAACCGATGCAGGGCCTGGCGCAGGCGCTGCTCGATCGGATCGGGGAGGATCTGGCGATGAACCTGCGCGAAATGGGCGTGGGCGACCTCGGCGTGGGACGCCGCATCAAGGTGATGGGGGAGGCGTTGTTCGGTCGTGGCAACGCCTATCGCGAAGCCCTGGCGGACGCCGGCGACGATGCCGTGGCCGCCGCGTTGAGGCGCAATCTCTACGGGACCGTGCCCCTGGTCGACGATCGGCATGTGGCCGGCATGGCCGCATACCTGCGGGCACTCGTGTCCGGTGTCGGCAGCCTCGATGCCGGTCTTTTGCGTCGGGGCGAGATTACCTGGCCCGGCCTGCCCGCCGACGACGCGGCACCCGGGATCAGCGACCGGGATGCTTCCCGGCAGCATGCCTGATGATCGACGCCGATGGGGTCCCGGTGCCCGAGTTCTCAAGGCTCGTCGAGGTCGACGCCATCCTTCATTCGGGGCGTGTCGAACGATCGATCAGGGCTGACGGGGAGGAGTTGGACCGGCTCGCCATCCGGCTTGGGATCGACCGGCTGCATCGGCTGGCGGCCACGGCAACCGTTTCGGCGAGCGGGCAGGGCCGCTTCCTGACGGTCGAAGGGCAGGTCACGGCGGTGATGGAGCGCGGGTGCGTGGTCACCCTGGAGCCGTTCGAAACGACCATGGAGGAGCCGTTCCGGGTGGTCTTCGACCGCGCGCCAGAAAAATCGGCGGACGAGAGTGCCATCGACCTCAATGCCGACGACCCGGACGCCCCGGAGCCGTTGGAGGGACGTGCCATCGACCTCGGCGAACTGGTGGCCCAGCAACTGGCGCTGGCGATCGACCCGTTCCCGCGCGCTCCCGGCGCCGATCTCGCCGAGGAACTGGGCTCCGTTTCTGGTTCGGTGACCCTCAACGACACACGGAGTATCGAAGAGTGGGTGGCCGGAGAGGCCCCGGAAGACAACCCGTTCGCGGCACTGGCCCGCCTCAAGCGCGAGTCCTCGGAAGGCTGAGGTTGCGCCGGAGCCGATCTCGGCAGTATAGTTCCGCTTTGTTGACCAAAGGCGGCCCTGACGTGGCCGCCTTTCTGTGTCAGGTTCGACATCGATCGAAGCGGGTGCGGACGGAACGCGGGCGAACCAGCCATCGCCCGCACCCATGCTTGTTTTCCAAGGGTTGTGAAGGCAATGGCGGTTCCTCAAAGGAAGGTCTCGAAGTCCCGGCGCGACAAGCGTCGCTCGCACGACGCGCTGGAGGCCAAGGCCTACAACGAATGCCCCAACTGCGGTGAGCTGAAGCGCCCGCACCATGTCTGCGAGGCCTGCGGCTACTATGACGGCCGCGAGGTGCTTGAGGTCACGCCGGCGGCTTGAGCCGGAGCGATCCGCACCCCATAAGTGTCTGGCCCCTGGCGCCATGCCGACGGGCCATGACCGGACAGGCCGATCGGCAAGGGGACGCGGGTGACGGCAGGCATCACGATTGCGATCGACGCCATGGGGGGCGACCGCGCCCCGCAAATGGTGATCGACGGCTTGGCGGTCGCGCGGGAACGCGCACCGGACGCCCGGTTCCTCATCTTCGGCGACGAGGCCAGGGTGAAACCCCTGGTCGACCGACATCCGGCGCTGATCGGCATCAGTGAACTGCGCCACACCGACGAGGTTGTGGCGAACGAGGCGAAGCCATCCGCGGCCCTGCGCAGCGGTCGCAAATCCTCCATGCGCCTTGCCATCGATTCGGTTCGCGACGGGGAGGCACGCTGCGTCGTTTCAGCGGGCAACACCGGGGCCCTGATGGCCATGGCCAAGGTCGCGCTGAAGACGCTGCCCGGTATCGATCGCCCGGCCATCGCTTCGGTCTTCCCGACCATGCGCGGTGATATCGCGATGCTCGACCTCGGCGCCAATGTCGAGGTTTCCGCGCGCAATCTGGTCCAGTTCGCCATGATGGGGGCGGTTTTCGCGCGGCTGGTGCTAGGCATGCCACGCCCGACGGTGGGCCTCCTCAATGTTGGGGCGGAGGAACTGAAGGGCCATTCGACCCTGCGCGACGCCGCCCAGATCCTTCGCGACACGCATTTTCATGGTGAGTTCATCGGCTTCATCGAGGGGGACGACCTGACCTCCGGCACCACCGACGTCGCCGTCACCGACGGCTTCACCGGCAATGTCGCGCTCAAAACCGCGGAGGGCACCGCGCGCCTCGTCACCGAGATGCTGCGCGAGACCTTCGCCTCTTCGTTCCTGGCCCGCATCGGCTATTTGTTCGCGCGGGGCGCGTTCGAGAAATTCCGCGCGCGCACCGATCCTCGCCGGTACAACGGTGCGATGTTCTTGGGCCTGAGCGGTGTCTGCGTTAAGAGCCATGGAGGCACCGATGCCCTGGGCTTTGCCAACGCGGTGTCGGTCGGGGTCGATCTGGTCGCCCAGGACTTCAACCAGCGAATCGCCGAGGAGATGGACCTGGTGACGGGCATCGAACCGGAACGGACTGCCGCCGCCGGCTGATACCGGGGCCGGCCATCGGGAATGGATCGGAATCCAGGATGCTTCAGGGCCTGCCCTATCGTTCGCGCATCGTCGCCTGTGGTGCCTATCTGCCGGAACGCGTGGTCACCAACGAGGAACTGGCCCGGACGGTCGATACCTCCGACGAGTGGATCCGCCAGCGCACGGGCATCGCCGAGCGCCGAATCGCGGCCGAGGGCGAGCTTACCTCCGATCTCGCAATTGCCGCCGCGCGGGACGCGCTTGCCAAGGGATCGATCGATCCCGCCAGCCTGGACATCCTGATCGTTGCGACCGCCACACCCGATCTGACGTTCCCGGCGACGGCCGCCAAGGTGCAGCATGCGATCGGCATGACCGGCGGCTTCGCCTTCGACGTCCAGGCCGTCTGCACGGGCTTCGTCTATGCCCTCGCGGTCGCCGACAACTTCCTGAAATGCGGCCAGGGCCGGCGCGCCCTGGTGATCGGGGCCGAGACCTTCTCCCGCATCCTCGACTGGGAGGACCGGACGACCTGTGTGCTCTTCGGGGACGGTGCCGGGGCCGTCGTTCTGGAGGCGCAGCCGACCGCGGAAGCCAACGGCAGCGGCATCCTGTCGACCCATCTGCACTCCGACGGGGCGCACCACGACCTGCTCTATGTCGACGGGGGGCCGTCGACGACCCAGACCGCGGGCTTCCTGCGCATGAACGGCAAGGAGGTGTTCCGCCACGCGGTCACCAACCTCGCCGAAATCGTGCACGAGGCCCTGGCGGCCAACAACCTCGACGCCGGTGCGATCGACTGGCTGGTCCCGCATCAGGCCAACGCGCGCATTCTCGATTCGACCGCGCGCAAGCTCAACCTGTCGCCCGACCAGGTGGTCATCACCGTCGATCGCCATGGCAACACGTCTGCCGCGTCGATCCCGCTGGCGCTTTCCGAAGCGGTCGGCGACGGCCGCATCCGGCGCGGCCAGTTGATCCTGCTCGAGGGTATGGGCGGCGGGCTCACCTGGGGGGCGGCGTTGGTCCGCTGGTAGAATCCGCTTCTCGCGGAGAATGCAAGAAAGAGATCAAGGACCGTCGCCAACCTTCTGGAATTGACGGGTTTCCGCCGGCACCGTTAAGCTTCGCCCGCGTTGTTGGGAGGGGTGAGAATGGCGGGGTCGACGATCACCCGCGCGGATTTGGGCGAAGCGGTCAATCACGAGATCGGCCTGTCGCGCAATGAATGCGCCAAGCTGGTCGAAGCGGTGCTGGATGAGATTGCGGACGCCCTGACCCAGGGCGACGTCGTCAAGATCTCATCCTTCGGGTCGTTTTCCGTGCGCCAGAAGGGGGCCCGCGTCGGGCGCAACCCGAAGACCAACGAGGAGGTGCCGATCCTTCCCCGGCGCGTCCTGGTTTTCCGCGCGAGCCACGTGTTGAAGGCGCGCATCGTCGACGGTCTTGGCGGCGAGGATGGCGAAGGCTTCGGCGGACACGCCGCAAGCTTCGACACGGCGGAGTACGCCGAAGCCGGCGAGTGACCGGCGGGCGGCCAGAAGCCTGTCAATCGGGACGTGCGCATGCGGCGGAAATGGCAGCACTGCGGCACCGCCCGTATTCCCTTTTGCTTCAGACTTTGGTTCAAGAGTGCGGGGCAATTGCTTGTCCGGAATAAGCGGGCGGCCAAGCTGCGGCCAGCCATGATTTGGGGTGTCAGATGACCGACACGCAAGGCAGGGTTTCGGAGGCGACGCCCGCCGGGTCCCGGCGCGGCCGTGACGGGGCCAAGTCGGAGAACGCGTTCCGGACCATCAGCGAGGTTTCGACCGAACTTGGCGTGCCACAGCATGTGCTGCGCTTCTGGGAAACCAAGTTCAGCCAGATCCGGCCGCTCAAGCGCGGTGGTGGCCGACGCTACTACCGGCCCGAGGACATCGACCTCCTGCGCCGGATCCAGACTCTGCTCCATCAGGATGGCTATACGATCAAGGGCGTCCAGAAGCTCCTGAAGGGCGGCAGGGATGCCTTGATCGAGGCGGAGCACGGCACCGAAGGCGGCAACGGGGCCGACGCGCATGCCGAGGATGACGCGGACGATCCTCGCCTCCGGCCCGACCAGGAAGCCGAACTGAGCGCGGCCCTCGAAGAGCTCAGGGCGCTGCGCGACAGCCTGGGCGAGGCGATTGCCTGGGCCGATGATCACGACACCGAGTAGACGCGTCCGAGTCGGCGGACCGACCCCGCCTCGTGCTGCCCGTCTTGTACTGGTCACGGCGTCGGGGTAAAACGCTCGGTGCCCCGTTTGAGCTAGTGAGTGGCGACCACTCCTATCCCAAAGCCGTCGGACTGTAGCGCAGCCTGGTAGCGCACCAGCATGGGGCGCTGGGGGTCGTGGGTTCGAATCCCGCCAGTCCGACCATTGCTCTTCCCCGCCCTCGGCCGTCGCCTGTCGCAACTCTTAGGTTGGGGTCCCTCTGGCCGTGACCGATGTCCCCGAACGCGCTGCCATTCTGGTCTACATGACCGCCGGCTCCGAGACGGAGGCGGTACGTGTTTCCACGGTCCTGGTGGAGGAGCGGCTGGCGGCCTGCACCAATGTCCTGGGCGGCATGACCGCCTTCTTCCAATGGCAGGGTGCGGCGGAACGAAGTGAAGAGTGGGTCGTGCTGGCGAAGACCCGGGCCGACCTGTTCGCCCGGCTCGCGGCGCGGGTGCGCGCGGTTCACAGCTACGACACGCCCTGCATCGTCGCCCTGCCGTTGATCGACGGCGACCCGGCCTTTCTCGACTGGATCGCGACGGAGACGACGGAATAGGGTAGAACGGCTGCCGCATCCGACAGCACCCTTCACGTTGAAAAGGCTGCCGCGCCCGTGACCGCCGCCCCGCTCTCGCCCCCGGACAACGGCCGGTCCAACCGCCTCGCCCTCGGCTTCTCCTGCCTCGGCCACACCGTGATGCACATCGTCGCGGCGCTCTACCTGACCGTCGTTCTGGCGATCGAGCGGGATTGGGTCGCCGACTATGACGAACTGATCGGCCTGTGGGTCGTCGGCAGCCTGATGATCGGTGTCGGCGCGCCGCTCGCCGGCTGGCTCGGGGATCGCTGGTCGGCCGCGGGCATGATGGTCATCTTTTTCCTGATGACCGGGGCCGGGGCCATCGCGGCGGGTTTTGCCGCCGGCCCGGCCGATCTGGCGCTCGCGCTGGGCCTTCTCGGCCTCGGGGCGTCGATCTACCACCCGGTCGGCATTGCCTGGGTCGTCAGGGTCGCGGTCAATCGCGGTCGAATGACCGGCATCAACGGCATCTTCGGCTCCCTCGGGGTTGCAACGGCGGCCCTCATCGCCGGCACGATCAGCGATGCCTATGGCTGGCGGATGGCGTTCCTGATCCCGGGCGTCATCTCGATCCTGCTCGGGATCGCCCTGTTCCTCGCCATCGCCGCGGGCTCGGTC
>CAYNIS010000036.1:0-8587 GCA_964397055.1 uncultured Rhodospirillaceae bacterium
CAGCGCCGCGGCCTGGGTGACGGCACCGCGGTCTGGGACGGCGTCATCCTGGACGCGACCCAGCGAAAGGAGGCGCAACTCGGCCTCGAGGACCGGCTCCGGTTCGAGCGGACGCTGATCGAGACCATGCCCTACCCGATCTTCTATCGGGATGCCGAGGGGCATTTTCTCGGCTGCAACTCGGCCTTCGCCGCGCTCTATCAGAGCGATGCCGGCCGGGTCATCGCCGGCGACATCGAACCCGACCTGCCGTTCCAGGAGGTTCCCGGCTTCTTCGAGGCGGAAAAGGCGCTCCTCGCCCATGGCGGCCAGCGGGTGCTGGAGGGGCCGGTCATCTATCCGGACGGCGGCCGGGGCGAGGTCATCCTGACCATGGCGGCGTTCGCCGATGCCAGCGGCCGGCCGATGGGCACGCTGGGCGTTGTCGTCGACATCACCGAGCGGAAGTTCCTGGAACGCGACCTGCGCCGGCTCGCCACCACCGACAGCCTGACCGGCATCGCCAACCGCCGCCACTTCATCGACACGGCGGCCACCGCGATGAGCC
Source organism: uncultured Rhodospirillaceae bacterium (assembly GCA_964397055.1). Classification (GTDB taxonomy): domain Bacteria; phylum Pseudomonadota; class Alphaproteobacteria; order CAYNIS01; family CAYNIS01; genus CAYNIS01. Next base: position 548 of record CAYNIS010000036.1, read on the forward strand.
GTGCCCGCGATGCCGGCCAGCCGCTGTCCCTGATCATGCTGGATGCCGACCATTTCAAGCTGGTCAACGACCGCTTCGGCCATCAGGTCGGCGACCGGGTCCTGATTGAGATCGCCGATGCCTGCTGCGAGAACATCCGCGGGCGCGACCTGGTCGGACGTCTGGGTGGCGAGGAACTGGCGCTGATGCTGGTCGACACCGCCATCGACGGGGCCATGACGGTGGCCGAGCGCATCCGCCGGCGGGTCGCCCAGGCGTCGATCCCTGTCGGCGACGGGACCGACGCCGTGGCCCGCTGCACGGTCTCTATCGGCTGTGCCGAGGTCATGCCCGAGGATGTCGGCATCGACGACACGTTGAGGCGCGCTGACGCGGCTCTCTACCAGGCCAAGGTCGGCGGACGGGACCGGGTGATCGTGGCCCAGCCGGAAGCTGCCTGAGCCGCGCGCAAGCCAGCAATCCGCGATTGGGCGAACGACAGCCTTCAAAGCGGCGTTGACCGTGGATATTGTGCGCTGCACATCGTCGGCGGGCGAATCCGCCGGATCGATGCCCGGTTCTGCACCCTGTCCACCCGGTTGCGGCACGGCGACCGTTCGGATCAAGCCCCCTCGCGTCTTCCTGCCTTCATGGAAGATGCCCGGACTAAACCAGTTGGCGTGATCCCCGCTTTGCGGGGGGCTTCGACCCTTGACCGGGAGATGCGCCAGTCGACGGTGTTGGGAGGTCGGATTGGCAATGACGAAAACGGGCGGTCTCAGGCTCTACAATCTCTTCCCGCTGCTGGCCGGCCCGGTGCAGCGCTGGCACGACCATCTCGACCGCATCAAGTGGATGGGCTTCGACGCGGTCTTCGTGAACCCGTTCCACGAACCGGGCTTTTCCGGCAGCCTTTATGCGGTGAAGAGCTACGAACGCCTGCACCCGGCGCTGTACGGCGATGACGGGCGCGGCCAGCACGAGCAGATCTCGGACTTCGTCGCGGCCGCGGAGGCGCGCGGCCTCAAGGTGATCGTCGATCTGGTGATCAACCACACCGCCCAGGACGCCGATTTGGTTTCCTGGCATCCGGACTGGTACGTGCGTGAAGAGGACGGCTCGATCCGCAGCCCGCGCGCGATCGACCCCGACGATCCCCGCAAGTTCACCGTCTGGACCGATCTGGCCGAGCTCGACTTCCACAATCCGGCGGTGCGCGACGCCCAGGTCGAGTTCTTCAAATACGTCCTCGACATCTATCTCAACATGGGTGTGCATGGGTTCCGCTGCGATGCCGCCTATCAGGTGCCGGCGGACATCTGGACGCCGCTTCTGGAACACGGCCGCGCGCGCCGGCCGGGCTGCCTGTTCCTCGCGGAAACCCTGGGCTGCCGGCCGGAAGAGGTCGCGGAACTGGCGCCGGTCGGCTTCGACTACCTCTTCAACAGCGCGAAGTGGTGGGACTTCCGCAAGCCCTGGCTGCTTGACCAGTACGACCGGTATCGCTGGATCGCACCGACGATCGCCTTTCCGGAAAGCCACGACACACCGCGCCTGGCCGCCGAACTCGGCGATCTCGATCCTGCCACGCGGGCACGGGCCCTGCGCTTCCACTATCTCTACGCCGCGACGTTCTCGAGCGGTGTGATGATGCCGATGGGGTTCGAGTATGGTGCCCGCACGCCGCTGCATGTGGTGACCACCAACCCGGACGACTGGTTGAAGGACACCGCCGAGCCGGCCGACGACCTGACCGGCTTCATCTCCGCGGTGAATGCCATGCGGGCAACGGTCCCCGGCCTTTCGGTCGAAGCCCGTCAGGCGTCCGTCGCCGGACCCGATTGCCCGGTCGTCGCGCTGCTGCGCGAGGCGAAGGGCCTGGCACCCGTGGCCGTGCTGATCAACCCGGACAGCGACCGGCCCCAGCGGATCGACCCGTCGCGGATCTGGTCGGCTCTCGACGTCGCCCCCGATGCCCTCATCGAGCGGACGCCGGGCTTCCCGCCGAGCGATCTGACGCCGGGGCTGACGGTCGAACTCGAGCCGCTGGCAGTGCGCCTGTTCGAGGGTGTCGCCCGCCAGCCCTCGACCCTGACCGAGAAGGCGCCGCCGCTGCCGGTCACCGACTTCGCCGAGGATCGGGTCGCGATCGAGCGGGTCTCGCCGGAACTGGACGGCGGTCGGTTCCCGGTGAAGCGGTCGGTCGGCGACGTCATGACGGTCGAGGCCGACATCTTCGCCGACGGCCATGACAAGATCGACGCCTGCGTGCGCTATCGGCGCGACGACGAAGGTGCCTGGCACGAAGCCCCGATGACGCTGGTCGATAACGACCGCTGGGCCGGCTCCGTGCCGCTCGCCCATGTCGGCCGCCTGACCTACACGGTCGAAGCCTGGTGCGACCCCTATCAATCCTGGGTCCACGAGGTCACCAAGAAGCGCGAAGCCGGGGTCGATGTCAGCCTGGAGACGATCGAGGGCGTCAACCTCGCCCGTGCGGCGGTCGAGCATGGCGTCGGCCGGGACCGCGCCGCGCTCGCCGATCTGGTCGCCCGCCTGGAAAGCTTCGGCGGTGATCAGGAACGGATCCTCGCGCTCCTGATGAGCGAAGCGGTGTCCGCCCTGATGGCCCATTCCGGCATCCGTGCCAACCTTTCGCGCTATCACAAGGACCTGGTGGTGAAGGTCGACCGCAAGGCCGCCCGCTTCGCCGCCTGGTACGAGATGTTCCCGCGCTCCCAGTCCGGCGATCCCAATCGCCACGGCACCTTCCGCGACGTCATCGAGCGCCTGCCCTACGTCCGCGACATGGGCTTCGACGTGCTCTACTTCACGCCGATCCATCCGGTCGGGCAGACCAACAAGAAGGGCAAGAACAACTCCCTGATCTCCACGCCCGAGGATCCGGGTTCGGTCTACGCGATCGGCTCGGCCGACGGCGGCCACACCGACCTTCATCCCGAACTCGGCTCGTTCGATGACTTCGCCGATCTGATCGCCGCCGCCCATGACCATGGCCTGGAGATCGCGATCGACTGGGCGATCCAGTGTTCGCCGGACCACCCCTGGCTGAAGGAGCATCCGGACTGGTTCGACTGGCGGCCGGACGGCACCATCAAGTATGCCGAGAACCCGCCGAAGAAGTACGAGGACATCGTCCCCGTCCATTTCTACGACAAGGCCTATCCCGACGTCTGGATCGCGCTGCGTGACGCGGTCGAGTTCTGGGTCGAGAAGGGCGTGCGCATCTTCCGCGTCGACAACCCGCACACCAAGCCGCTGCCGTTCTGGGAGTGGCTGATCGCCGACATCCACCACCGCTATCCGGACGTCATCTTCCTGGCCGAAGCCTTCACCCGGCCGAAGATGATGAAGCGCCTGGCGAAGATTGGCTACACCCAGAGCTATACCTACTTCACCTGGCGGAACACCAAGCATGAGCTGATGGAGTATCTGACCGAGCTCACCCAGGACGAGCCGCGCGAATACTATCGGCCCAACTTCTTCGCCAACACGCCGGACATCAACCCCTTCATCCTGCAGTCGGGCAACCCGGCGGCGTTCAAAGCGCGGCTGGTGCTCGCCGCGACCCTGTCGTCGGTCTACGGCCTCTACAACGGCTATGAGCTGTGCGAGGGCACACCGGTGCCCGGCAAGGAGGAGTACCTCAATTCCGAGAAGTACGAGATCAAGGCCTGGGACTGGGATCGGCCGGGCAACATCCGCGAGATGATCACGGCGGTGAACCGCATCCGTCGCGAGAACCCGGCGCTCCAGTTCACCGACAACCTTCTGTTCCTGAACGCCTATGACGACAACATCCTGTGCTACGCCAAGATGACGGACGCGCGGGACAACGTCGTGATGGTCGCGGTCAACCTCGACCCCGACCAGGGCCATGGGGCCACGATCGAGGTCCCGTTGTGGGAGTTCGGCCTGCCCGATCACGCCTCCATCGAGGTCACCGACCTCCTGTCCGGCGACCAGTTCACCTGGCACGGCAAGCTACAGCACATCTGGCTTGATCCGGTCGCCAATCCCTGTCTCCTGTGGCGCTTGACGCCGCCGGGACGCACCGACTGATCCGGCGGCGGGAGCATTGCCACGGCCCTCCTCCTGACGCAGACCGCCTTTCCGGTTACGCCTAACGGAGCGAGTTCGACGCCTGGATCCCTCCGGCACCAGGTGTCGAATTCGGAAACGCTCATAGAAACAATATGTTACCTGGTGGTTTAGCCGTTCCGACACCTGCCTGGGTGCGCTTGTCGACAGGGTCGCAGATGTCGGAACCGAACCACCAGCCCGCCACCTCCATATCGGGTCCGCCCTGCGCATGATCGAGCGAACGAGCAAGGACTGGTACAAGGACGCGGTCGTCTACCAGCTCCACATCAAGGCCTTCTTCGACAGCAACGACGACGGCATCGGCGATTTCGCCGGCCTGATGCAGAAGCTGGACTACATCCAGTCGCTCGGCGTCACGGCGATCTGGCTGCTGCCGTTCTACCCGTCGCCCCTGCGCGACGACGGCTACGACATCGCGGACTACCGCAGCATCAACCCGTCCTACGGCAACATGCGCGACTTCCGCCGCTTCGTTAAGGCGGCCCATGATCGGGGTTTGCGCGTCATAACCGAGCTTGTCGTCAACCACACCTCCGACCAGCACCCGTGGTTCCAGAAGGCGCGCAACGCCAAGCCGGGATCGAAGGCGCGCGACTTCTACGTCTGGTCGGACACCGATCAGAAATACCTTGAAACCCGGATCATCTTCCTCGACACCGAGGCCTCCAACTGGGCCTGGGACCCGGTCGCCCAACAGTACTATTGGCACCGCTTCTATTCGCACCAGCCGGACCTCAACTACGGCAACCCGCGCGTCGTCCAGGAAGTCGTCAACGTGATGCATTTCTGGCTCGACTGCGGGGTCGACGGCCTGCGCCTCGACGCGGTGCCGTACTTGTGCGTGCGCGAAGGCACCAACAACGAGAACCTGCCGGAAACGCACGAGGTCCTGAAGAAGATCCGCGCCGATCTCGAAACCCACTATCCCGACCGCATGCTGCTCGCCGAAGCGAACATGTGGCCGGAGGACGTGAAGGAGTATTTCGGCGACGGCGACGAATGCCACATGGCGTTCCACTTCCCGCTGATGCCGCGCATGTACATGGCGATCGCGCAGGAAGACCGGCATCCGATCACCGACATCATGCGCCAGACGCCGGAGATACCGGAGGGCTGCCAGTGGGCCGTGTTCCTGCGCAACCATGACGAGCTGACGCTCGAAATGGTGACCGACAACGAACGCGACTACTTGTGGAGCCACTACGCCGGCGACCGGCGCATGCGCATCAATCTCGGCATCCGCCGGCGTCTCGCCCCGTTGATGGAGAACGACCGGCGCAAGGTCGAGTTGATGAACAGCCTGCTCCTGTCGATGCCGGGGACGCCTGTCGTCTACTATGGCGACGAGATCGGCATGGGCGACAACATCTACCTCGGCGACCGCGACGGGGTCCGCACCCCGATGCAGTGGTCGCCGGACCGCAACGGCGGTTTCTCCAAGGCATCGCCGGCCGGGCTCTACCTGCCGCCGATCATGGATCCGATCTACGGCTTCGACGCGGTCAACGTCGAAGCCCAGAGCCGCTCGACGTCGTCGCTGCTCAACTGGACCAGGCGCATCATCCAGGTACGCCAGTCGCGCAAGTCGTTCGGCCGCGGCACCCTGCGCTTCCTCTATCCCGGCAACCGCAAGGTCCTGGCCTATCTGCGCCAGCACGAGGACGAAACGATCCTGTGCGTGGTCAACCTTTCGCGCGCGGCCCAGCCGGTCGAACTCGACCTCGGTGAATTCCGCGGCCGTGTTCCGATCGAGTTGATGGGACGGACCCCGTTCCCGCCGATCGGCACCCTGCCCTATCTCCTGACCCTGCCCGGCCATCACTTCTACTGGTTCGTTCTGGAACAGGAGAGTGCCGTGCCGGCCTGGCATGCCGACATCCCGGAACCCCTGCCCGAGTACCTGACGCTGGTCCTGCGCCAGACCTGGAACGATCTGGCAAGCGGGCGCGAGGCCAATCGCCTGACCGGGGAGGTCCTGCCCGGCTACCTCGCGACCCGACGCTGGTTCGCGGCGAAGGACCAGAAGATCGCCGGCGTCCGGATCGACGGGGCGGTGCCGATCGGCGACACCTCCGACGGCTTCCTGCTCGCCCGGCTCGCGGTGGAGCTGGAGGGCGGATCGATCCAGACCTATTTCCTGCCGCTGACCACCCGCTGGGGCGAGGAAGCGATCACGACCGGTGCGCCGACGCTGCCCTACACCCTGGCCAAGGTAAGGCGGACGGCCGCCATCGGCGCCCTCGTCGATGCCACCGTCGAACCGGCGTTCGCGCGGGCGGTGGTTGCCGCCATGCGCACCGGCGAGCGCATGACCGGCATCGGCCCGGACCAGCACGGGGCGATCCGGTTCACCGGGACCAGCCGGCTCGAAAACGTCGAGATCGCGAAGGATGCGGAAATCCGGCTGCTGCCGGTCGAGCAGTCGAATTCCTCGATCGGGGTCAGCGACATCGGGATCCTGAAGGCGCTGCGCCGCCTCGCCCCCGGCATCCATCCCGAGGCCGAGATCGGCCGCTTCCTGACCGATGTCGCCGACTTCCGCAACACGCCGGGCCTTCTCGGCACGGTCGAGCACGAGGCCGCGGACGGTTCCACCACGACACTCGCCATCTTCCAGGAGTTCGTGCGCAACCAGGGCGACGGCTTCGCCTATACCGTCGAGTACCTGACCCGATACCTGGAGGACTGGCGGCTTCTGCCGGAGAACGAGCGCGAGGCCTCCGACGCGGTGCACACGGGCTATCTCGCCCAGGCGCACACCCTGGGCCAGCGCACCGCGGAACTGCATCGCGCCTTCGCTACGCCGACCAACGAGCCGGCCTTCGCGGCGGAGCCGTTCACCGGCGAAGACCTGGACGGCCTGAGCGCGCTGATCCTGCGCGAGCTCGATGCGGCATTGGCCCTGCTGGCGCGCGCCCGCGCCCGGCTTGCGGCGGCCGACGAACCGAGCGGGGTCCCGGCGATGACGCTGGAGGACGCGAGCGCGATCGAGATCATCGACACCTTCACCGGCCGTGCCGACGATCTGAGGGGCCTTGTGACACGGCTCGCCGCGGAACCGGTCGACACGGTCAAGACCCGGCTGCACAACGACTACCACCTGGGCCAGGTGCTGGTCGCCCAGAACGACTTCTACCTGATCGACTTCGAGGGCGAACCGGCGCGCACCATCGACGAGCGGCGTGCCAAGCACACGCCGCTCAAGGACGTCGCCGGCATGCTGCGGTCCTTCGGCTATGCCGCCGCCGTGGCCGCGCAGCGGGCGGCGGAGGACGATGCGGCACTTGCCTCCGAAATCCTGGCGGAGGCGCGCGAGTGGCAGCGGCTCGCCGCCAACGCCTTCCGCGAGGCCTATGACGAGCACGCCGCCGGCATGGCCGGGTGGCCCGGCTCCGAGGGGGCGCGCAGCCTGATCGACCTCCTCTTGATCGAGAAGGCGCTCTACGAAATCCACTACGAGGCCGCCAACCGCCCGACCTGGATCACGATCCCTGTCGGCGGTCTCCTGGACCTTCTGGCGGTCTATGACGAAGAGGAGGCCGGCAACGATGGCAGCGAGTGACGATGCCTCGGGTCGCGAGGACGGTGGCGCAAACGGGGCCGAGCCGGCGAAGAAGGCACCGCGCCGGAAGACCGCGACGGCTGGCGAGGACGCGAAGCCGAAGCGCGCGACCCGGCCCGGCAAAACCGAGGCTGACGCCGACATAGCCGCCGACATAGCCGCCGACAAGGCGAAAGCGCCGGCCAAGAAGCCCTCCGCCGCCAAGCCGGCGACCAAGGCCAGCGGTGCCAGAACGGCTGCGACCAAGGCGACTGGACCCAAGGCGACTGGACCCAAGGCAACCGGGACCAAGGCCGAGGGTACCAAGGCCGAGGGGACCAAGACCGCCGGGACCAAGACCGCCGGGACCAAGACCGCCGGGACCAAGACCGCCG
>CAYNIS010000036.1:8597-14818 GCA_964397055.1 uncultured Rhodospirillaceae bacterium
TCGCCCGCCCGGACTCACAGGTGTTTGATGCGCCGGTACACGCAAGCCGAAAGCCGGGTCCGCGCCGAAGGCTGGGCAGGTGGCGCCAGCACCGGCCGAAAGCGCGGGCGACCGTGTCGTTACGGCTGGGGCGGAGCCGGCGGCCGTGGTGGCCGAACCCCTTCATGTCGCAGCGGCCGAACCTTCGACCGCGGAACCCGTTGTCGCGTCAGGCCCTGGACGTCCGATGGCGGCCGATCAGGAAGCTGACCCCGGCGCAGACTCGTCAGTCGCGCATAACGTGGAACAGGACACCGACCGCGCCATGAACCCCATCCTCAACCGCTCTCGCGATCTGCCGCCGATGCAGCCGGTGACGGGCCCGCAGGACGGCCTCTCCCAGGGCGATATCGACGCCCTCATGCATGCCGACCACGGGGATGTCTTCTCCGTCCTCGGCATGCACCGGCTGATGGACGGGCGCCTCGTCGTGCGCACGATCCAGCCCCATGCCGACCGGGTCTGGGTCGTCGACAAGGCGTCCGGCCAGACCGTCCGTGAACTGAACCGCATCCACGGCAACGGGCTGTTTTCCGCCATCATCGAGCGGCCGGAGCCGTTCGGCTACGTCCTGCGCCTGGAGGCCGGCGACAACCGCCGCGATCTCGAGGATGCCTATCGCTTCTGGCCGGTGCTGGGCGAGATCGACCTGCACCTGTTCGGCGAGGGCAGCCACCTCGACCTCTACAAGAAGATGGGGGCGCACCCGACAACGGTGGACGGTGTCGCCGGGACCAGCTTCGCGGTCTGGGCCCCGAACGCCCGGCGGGTCAGCGTCGTCGGCGACTTCAACGGCTGGGACGGCCGCTGCCATGGCCTGCGCCGCCACCCGGGCACCGGGGTATGGGACATCTTCGTCCCGCACGTCGCCCGGGGCGACAAGTACAAGTTCGAGATCAAGGGGGCCGAGGGCTACACCCTGCCCCTGAAGGCCGATCCCTTCGGCTTCGCCTTCGAGCACCCGCCGGCGACCGCGACCGTGGTCCAGGGGCTGCCGCAGTACGAGTGGTCGGACGGCGCCTGGATGGCCAGCCGCGCCGATCGCCATCGCCTGGACGCGCCGATCTCGGTCTACGAGATCCACCTGGGCTCCTGGAAGCGCGTGCCGGAGGACGGGAACCGGCCGCTCACCTATCGTGAGCTGGCGGACCAACTCGTCCCGTACGTGACCGAGATGGGCTACACCCATATCGAGCTGTTGCCGATCACGGAGTATCCGTTCGACCCGTCCTGGGGCTATCAGCCGATCGGCCTGTTCGCGCCGACCACGCGCTTCGGCTCGCCCGAGGACTTCTGCTATCTGGTCGACAAGCTGCACCAGGCCGGCATCGGCATCATCCTCGACTGGGTGCCCGGCCACTTCCCGTCCGATGCCCATGGCCTGGGGTGGTTCGACGGCACCCACCTCTACGAACATGCCGACCCGCGCCAGGGTTATCACCAGGACTGGAACACCCTGATCTACAACTACGGCCGCAACGAGGTGTCGAACTACCTCCTCGCCAGCGCCATGTTCTGGTTCGACCAGCTGCACATCGACGGCATCCGCGTCGATGCCGTCGCCTCCATGCTGTACCTCAACTACAGCCGCAAGGAAGGGGAGTGGATCCCCAACCAGTACGGCGGCAACGAGAACCTGGAGGCGATCGCCTTCCTCAGGCGGATGAACGAGGTTCTCTACGGCGCCTTTCCGGGCATCATCACGATCGCGGAGGAATCGACGGCCTGGCCGGCGGTCAGCCGACCGACCTATGTCGGCGGGCTCGGCTTCGGCTACAAATGGAACATGGGGTGGATGCACGACACCCTGAGCTACATCTCGAAGGAGCCGATCCACCGGCGATATCACCACAATGATATGACCTTCGGGCTGCTCTACGCCTTCCACGAGAACTTCATGCTGCCGATCAGCCATGACGAGGTGGTACACGGCAAGGGCTCGTTGATGACCCGCATGCCGGGCGACCTTTGGCAGCAGTTCGCAAACATGCGCGCCTATTTCGGCTTCATGTACTCGCAGCCCGGCAAGAAGCTCCTGTTCATGGGCGGGGAGATCGCCCAGCGCCGGGAATGGGCTCATGCCGAAAGCCTCGACTGGCATCTGCTCGACCACCCGGAACACAAGGGCGTCCAGTCGCTGCTCAAGGACCTCAACGCCGTCTACCGGCAGGTGCCCGCCCTCCACGATCTCGATTGCGACGGGGCTGGGTTCGCCTGGATCAACGCCAACGACGCCGACACCTCGACCTTCGCCTACGCCCGTTTCGATCGGGATCGCAAGTCGACGGTCGTCGGCCTCAACAACTTCACGCCGGTGGTGCGCCAGGGCTATCGCCTGGGCGTGCCGCATGGCGGGCGCTATCGCATCCTGATCAACACGGACGACGCGCGTTATGCCGGCAGCGGGGTGACGCCGGCGGCCGACGTGGTAATCGCCGCGGACGACCAGCCGTGGATGGATCAGCCGTTCTCCATCCAGGTGACGCTGCCGCCGCTCGCCACCGTTCTGTTCGAGCATATCGAGGGCGACGGCTGACCGCGGCGGTCGGCGAGCGACCCCACGGTTAGCAGGGCTTTCAGTGGCCCCTCCGGCCGGTCTACAGTCGGGCGAGATCCCGGTAGTGCCAGAGCCCGGAAGACTGGAGAGGCGGAGAGCGGGGTCGAAACCGGCCGCCGCCGTCCAGCTTGGTCATTGACTGGAAGGGGAGGTGGGACCGCATGGCCGTGGTCAGCCAACAGCGCATCCGGGTGCTTCCGGGCAAACCCCACCCGTTGGGGGCGACCTGGGACGGCCGGGGCGTCAACTTCGCGCTGTTCTCGAGCCACGCGGAAAAGGTCGAACTGTGCCTGTTCGACAGCCTCGGCCGGCGGGAGGTGGCGCGCATCGCGCTGCCGGAGTTCCAGGACGACGTCTGGCACGGCTACATCCCGGAACTCAGGCCCGGCACGCTCTACGGATATCGCGTCTACGGCCCCTATGAACCGCGCCTGGGGCACCGGTTCAACCATCACAAGCTTCTGATCGACCCCTACTCACGCCAGGTGCACGGCCGGCTGCGCTGGTCCGATGCGCTCTACGGCTATCGCATCGGCTCGAGCCGCGGCGATCTCTCCTTTGACCGGCGCGACAGCGCCAGCCTGATGCCGAAGGGCTGCGTCATCGACGACAGCTTCCCGTGGTCGACCGAGCGCGCCCCGCAAACCCCCTGGCGCGAAACGGTGATCTACGAGACCCACCTGCGCGGCTTCACCATGGGTCACCCGGACATCCCGCCGGCCCTGCGCGGGACCTTCGCCGGCCTGTCGACCCGGTCCGCGATCGACTATCTGAAAAGCCTCGGCATCACCTCTGTCGAGCTTCTGCCGGTCCATGCCTTCGTCAACGACCGGTTCCTGGTGAACAAGGGACTCGTCAACTACTGGGGCTACAACACCCTGGCGTTCTTCGCGCCCGAACCGCGCTACCTGCACGGCGACCACATCGGCGAGTTCAAGAGCTTTGTCGCGAGCTTCCACGAAGCCGGGCTGGAAGTGATCCTCGACGTGGTCTTCAACCACACGGCGGAGGGCAGCGAGCTCGGCCCGACCCTCAACTTCCGCGGCATCGACAACCGGTCCTACTACCGGCTGCTGCCGGAGGACCAGCGCTACTACATCAACGACACCGGCTGCGGGAACACGCTCAATACCGGGCACTCCCGGGTCCTGCAGATGGTCATGGACAGCCTGCGCTACTGGGTCGAGGAGATGCATGTCGACGGCTTCCGCTTCGACCTCGCGGCCTCCCTGGCGCGCGAGCCCCACGGTTTCGACCGCGGCTCCGGCTTTCTCGACGCGATCCGCCAGGACCCCGTCCTGGCCAGGGTCAAGCTGATCGCCGAACCCTGGGACATCGGCCCCGGTGGCTATCAGCTCGGCGGTTTCCCGGCCGGCTGGTCGGAATGGAACGACCGTTTCCGCGACACCGTCCGGCGCTACTGGCGTGGCGACGGCCATATGTTGCCGGAGCTTGCCGGCCGCATCGCCGGGTCCGCGGACCTGTTCGATCATCATGGCCGGCGCCCGTCGACGTCGATCAACTTCGTTACCGCCCATGACGGCTTCACGCTGCGCGACCTGGTCTCCTACAACCACAAGCACAATCACGCGAATGGTGAGGACGGCCGCGACGGCAGCGACAACAACAACAGCTACAACTACGGCCACGAGGGCGACACGGACGATGCCGCGATCCGGGCCACGCGCTTTCGCCAGCAATGCAACCTGCTGGCGACCCTGTTCGTCGCCCAGGGCACGCCGATGCTGCTGGCCGGCGACGAGCGCTCCAACAGCCAGGACGGCAACAACAACGTCTACTGCCAGGACAATGCGATCTCCTGGATCGACTGGGACCCGGACAGCGAGGCCGAGCAGGCGGAGGCCGCGGCCCTCACCCGCTTCACCCGCCGCCTGATCGCACTGCGCCGCTATCACCCGGTCTTGAGCCGGCCGAAATTCCTCCATGGCGAGGATGTCTCGCCGGAGGGGGTCAGCGACATCCTCTGGTACACGCCGGCGGGCGAATTGATGGCCGGACACCACTGGTCGGACGGCAACGCCCGTTCGCTCGGCATGCTGCTGAACGGCCGTGCCGGGCGCTACATCGGCCAGGACGGGCAACCGCAGCGGGACGGGGTCCTGTTCCTCGCCTTCAACGCCCATGTCGACGAGGTCGCGTTCACCCTGCCCTCCTATCCTCACGGCACGGGCTGGAACCGGGTGCTCGATACCGGCGAACCGGAACTGGCGAGCGACAGCCGCCTTTACGCCGCCGGCGACAGCTATGCCGTCGGCGGGCGCACGCTGATCGTGTTCGCGATGATCCCGGACTCGGTCCTGACCATGCGCGACCGCCATGAACAATGACCCATCCCAAGCACTAAGTCGGCCCAAACGGTAAGTCGGCACCAACGACAGCCCGGCACCAACGACAGCACGGCCCCCGTCGAGGACCCTTCCACCATGCCCGCGACCTTCGCCCATGAGATGCCCTTCGGCGCCACCGTCTTGAGCGACGGTGGTGTCCGCTTCCGCCTGTGGGCGCCGGACGCCCCCGCGATGCGCCTGGTCGTCGACGGCGAAGAGCATGTGATGAGCGATGTCGGCAGCGGCTGGCTCGAATGCCGGGTCGCGACTGCCGGGGCCGGCAGCCGCTACCAGTACCTGCACCCCGATGGAACGCTGGTGCCCGATCCCTGCTCGCGGTTTCAGCCCGAAGACGTCATGGCCCCGTCGGAGGTGATCGACGCGGGTGCGTTCGCCTGGCAGCAGGGCGACTGGAAGGGCCGACCCTGGCACGAAACCGTCCTCTACGAACTGCATCCCGGCACGTTCAGCGCCCAGGGCGGCTATGACGGCATCACCCGTCAACTGGATCATCTGGCCGGCCTCGGCGTTACCGCGGTCGAGCTTATGCCGCTCGCGGATTTCCCCGGAGGCCGTGGCTGGGGCTATGACGGGGTCCTGATGTTCGCGCCGGATCATGCCTATGGCCGGCCGGAGGACCTGAAGCGCCTGATCGACCTGGCCCACGGCCGCGGCCTGATGGTGTTCCTTGACGTCGTCTACAACCATTTCGGTCCGGAAGGTAACTTCCTCCACCTCTACGCTCCGGGCTTCTTCACCGATCGCTTTCACACGCCCTGGGGTGCGGCCATCGACTACGGCCAGGACGTGGTGCGGTCCTTCGCCGTTGAAAACGCGCTCTACTGGCTGACCGAATACCGCTTCGACGGCCTGCGGCTCGATGCCGTGCACGCGATCAAGGACGATCGCCGCCCCGATATCCTGGAAGAGCTGGCGACCGCGGTGCGCACCCGGATCGCCCGGGACGAGCCGGACCGCCACGTCCATCTGGTGCTGGAGAACGACGACAACACCGCGCGCTACCTCGCCCGCCACACCGACACCGACATGGACGAGACGACGCGCCCGCACCGGGAGCCGACCGGCGTGCCGGTCATCCGTCACTTCAACGCCCAGTGGAACGACGACATCCACCATATCTGCCATCACCTGATGACCGGGGAGGAGACCGGCTACTACGCCGACCATGCCGACCAGCCGCTCACCCGGCTGGGGCGGACCCTCACCACCGGCTTCGATTACCAGGGGGAGATCTCCCCGTTCCGCGCCGGGCGCCG